>NZ_BAAGZJ010000043.1:0-61031 GCF_054778635.1 Nocardiopsis nanhaiensis | reverse complement strand
CGAGCGGGCAGTGGACCGGGACCCCGAACGAGGCTCTGGACTGCGCGTGTGGTGTCCACCTCGCCGATCTCGGGGAGCACTGACAGTAGTCAGCACTCCCCGAAGGACTTATGAATCGCTGCACTAGTCAATCCACACCTATGTCGGAGGCCCTCTCTTATTGCCAAATCAACCCCGGGCTGTACTCAACCTCTGTGGTCAGTACACCTAGGCCACGCCTCTTTGGCGAACCGGGGCGTCCGGATGCCGCGACCAGGGCGGCCGAGTACGTGCCGACAATCGAACGGTGGGCAGCGCGGGGGCAGGCTAAGCTCGACGGCGAACCAGCCGGTGGAGGAGGGGCGATGACCGCGCAGACCCGGCGGGAGCGGCTCCGGGCGGCCACCCTGGCCGAGGCCCGGACGACCGCTCGCCGACTGCTCGTGGACCGGGGTACGTCGGCGGTCACGGTGAACGCGGTAGCCCGGGAGATGGGGCTGAGCGGACCGGCGCTGTACCGGTACTTCACCGGACACGACGAACTGGTCGAGGCGATGACCGCCGACTTCTACGAGGAGCTGACCGGGGTGGCGGTCGCGGCCCGCGACGCGCACGCCGAGCGGGACGCCGGTGTTCGGCTGCGGGCGATGTGCCGGGCGATGCGCGGCTGGGCCGTGGCGCACCCGGCCGAGTTCGAGTGGACCTTCGCCCGGCCGTTGCGTGAGTCGCGCGGGCACCTGCCCGGATCACCCCGGCGCGCGGCCGGGGGCGGGTTCGAGCGGGTCTTCCTCGGTGAGTTCGTCGCCCTGTGGGAGAGCGCACCCTTCCCGGTGCCCGTCCTGGCCGACTTGGAACCGTCTCTGCGGGACCAGCTCCGTTCCTACTCGGAGCAGATCGACGGTGTCCTTCCGCCGGAGGCGGCGCACGTGTTCCTGTCCACCTGGGTCAGGCTCTACGGGTTGCTGTGTATGGAGGTCCTGCGCCAGTTGGACTTCGCCTACTCCGATGTGGAGCCGCTCTTCGAAGAGTGCCTGCGGGAGGTCTCCGGCCTCTTGGGTCTGGAGTACGCGCCTCCGGAGTACTGACCGTCCCTCCGGTCCAACACCGTTGTCGTCGGGCGTTGGTGGTTGCTCTGGGGGTGGGGGTTGCTTCGGTGGTTGCCCCTGGTTGGGGGTGCCCTGCTGGCTTGGGGCCCCTCCTTTCCCGCCGCCCGATGGTGGCGACCTTGAGGCGCGCAGCGGAGACGGCCACCATCAAGCGGCAGGAAACGGGGTAACCCGCACCCAACAGCAAACCGCCGCCCACGAGCCGCCACGCTGAACCCCGAGCCCGCGCTGAACCCCAAGCCCGCGCGGACAGGAGTACACCCCAAGGGCACACCCCCAGGGCAGGGGAGTCCAACACCCTTTGTCACCAGGCTCTAAGGCAACGGTGTTGCCCCTCCGGTCCCGTCCACCTCACCCATTCCTCCTGCCTCCCCTGTTGCATTCGTCGCGTGGGTCCCTTTCCTCCCCCGAGCGCTCCCTCGGCCTCCCGCCCATCATCGCCCTTGACGTTCAGGTGCGGCCCGTGTTGAGTTAGAGAGTCTAACTAAATCTACAAGCTCTAACAAGGGAGTCCGGAATGGCGGGTAGCAGTGTGCGGCGCAGGTCGTTCAATCCCCTGGCGTACCACTTCGACCAGTACCGCTTCACCGGTACCGTCACCGAGGCCGGGCAGGTCACGCCGTCCCTGCGCCGGATCCGGATCCGCTCGGAAGAATGGGCCGAACGCGAGTACATCCCGGGTCAGCACGTGCGCGTCGAGATCCTCGACCCCCTGTCCCTCCACGGCATCGTGCGCCCCGCCGAAACCCTGCGCACCTACACGGTCCGCGACCTGGATCCGGATCGGGGCGAGTTCGAACTCTGGGTCCACCTCTTCGATGGCGAGGGCATCGGCCTGCACTGGGCGCGTACCGTCACGGTCGGCGATCAGGTGCGACTCTGGGGGCCGCAGGGCGAGCCGGGCCTGCGCCGTGCGGCGGCCTTCCACCTGTTCGTCGGCGAGGAGAGCGGTGCCTGCGCCTTCCCTCCCCTATTGGCCGCGCTCGGTTCGGACGCTCACACCATCGGGGTGCTGGAGAGCGACTCAGCGGGCGACGAAGTACCGGTCTCCGGGTTGGACCGGGTGGTCCGGGTCCACCGCCACGGCGTGTCCGCGGCCGCGTCGCGGTTCCTGCCCGCGGCGGTGGCCGAACTGGATCTGCCCGAGGGGCCGGGCTTCGCCTACGTCGCTGGTGAGGCACGGACCGGCCAGGCGGTCCGGGCCCATTTGGTGGGAGAGCGGGGATGGTCCAGGGGCGCGGTGCGCGTCAAGGCCTTCTGGGCACCGGGGAAAAGGGGTTTGCACCACTGACTTGCCGCCGAACCTCGGCCGAACCTGCTTCGAGCCGTCCCGGATTCGCTACTGTTCGGACACCGTTCAGCTGTGCGGTGTGTCATGTATTGCACGCGCACATGAGGCCGATAGTGGCCATTGCGTCGGATCTGAGTCACACCAGCCGTCAGGGGCTCGCCAATGTCCATAATAGGCGCATAATGGCGATATGAGCATCCCACCCCCAGGATCCCCTTTCGTGTTCCCTGCTCCCCTCAACTGACGCCCCGGCTCGGATGAATTCCGCGGTGCGGACGACAGGGATAACGCCCGGAACAGGTCTCGGATCACCCCGGACCCCACAGGGAATACGACAGGGGCTCGTACACCATGACCATGGAACGGCGGAAGCCGTACCTGCCTCCGCAGCCGGCGGGGGGCGAGTCGGCGGAACCCGGTCCGCTCATTCGCAACCAGGGATTCCAAGCCCTGTGGACCAGCCGTTTCTTCGCCGGCCTCGGTAAGGAGAGCGGAGAGGTCGCCTATCCGCTCCTCATCCTGCTGTTGGTCGGCTCGGCGGCCCAGGCGGGTTTCGTCGGCGCCGCGCAGGTGGCCGCGGCCATGATCACGGCGGTCTTCGGTGGCTCCCTCGCGGACCGGGCCAACCGGCGTACCATCCTGCTCATCTGCGACTTCGGCCGCTTGATGCTGCTCGTCGCCTTCGCCGGAATCCTGTTCGGCGGGCACGCCACCGTCCCCATCGTGATCTTCGTGGCGGTGGCGTCGTCCGCGCTGATGGGTATCTCCAATCCGGTCGCCATGGCAGCGATCAAGCAGCTCGTGCCCTCCTCCCAAGTGGCCAGCGCCTCCGCTCAGAACCAGATCCGCTTCGCCACCACCACCGCGCTCGGAGCGCCCATCGCCGGTTCGCTGTTCGGCCTGGGCCGGGCCTTCCCCTTTCTCGCGGAGGCCGTCTTCTACCTGGTCTCCATGGCCCTGGTGCTGCGTATCCGCAGGCCGATGCAGGCTCCCCGCGGGTCTGAGCCGGAGGGGTGGAGCCTCCGCGGGACGGTGAGGGGGTTCGCGCTCCTGGCCCGGCACCCGATCCTGCGGCCGATGATGCTGTGGATCGTGGGGTTCAACGTCGCCTTCACCCAGACCGGGGTGTTCCTGGCGCTCATCGCCACCGCGGACGACCGGGGGGCCTCCCATCTCGCGGCTGGAATGACCGTGTCCCTGGCGGGAGCCGGGAGCCTGGCGGGTGCCCTGGTGTCGGGCCCGATCGTGCGCTGGGCGCGGCCGTCCCTGATCTTCTTCGTCACGGCCTGGTCCGCGCCCGTGTGCGCGCTCGCGCTCCTCGTCGCCCCGGGGGTCCTGTCACTCGGACTGATCATGGGATGCGTGTTCGCCGCTGTTCCGTGCGTCAACGCCCTGTTCTTCAGCTACGTCACCGCCTCAGTGCCCGACGGCTCCCAGGGGCGTGCACTGGGCGCGGTGACGTTCATGGCCCTGCTGTCCCAACCGGTCGGGATCCTCGGGGTGGGAATCGTCTTCGACCTCGCCGGATCAGATCTGGTTTTCCTGATGATGGCGGTGGTATCAGGCCTCGCGGCGCTGTGCACGCTCGGTTCCACCATGCGTGACCTGCCGAGACCGGAGGAGACCGCGGTGCCGTGAGCCGGACACGGCCGCGGCCCCCGCCGGGGGACGGGGGCCGCGGGAGGCGGGGTGGCCAGGGGTTACCCGGCGACCTCCATCGCCATCACCGGATCGGAGGTGGGCTGTTCCGACCCGCCCTCGGGCTCGACGGTCACCGCGACACCGTCGGTCTGCTCGTCCTCAGGGGTGGCGAGCATCGGCATCACGAAGCCGTCGTCCTCGACGGCGAGCACACCCGCGGAATACACGGTGCCGTCGTCACGGGTGAGCCACAGCTGATAGTCCTCGTCCTGGAGATCGTCCAGGCCGTGCGCGCTGAACACCAGGTCGCCCAGGCTCTCCGAGTGCACGACCGCGACGCTCACGCCCTCCATCGGCTCGGCGCTGGTGGAGACCGAGTCCGGGTCCGCGAGCACCGCGGCGATCTGCTGTTCGTTCGAGCGGAGCTCGTCCACCTGGCTGCGCTGATCCAGGACCACCGCGCCGAGGGCGACGATCAAGGCCAGGCAGGCGGCCAGGGTGAGCCCCAGAGTCCAGGGCCACCCGCGGCGGCGAGGTTCGGCCAGCCGCTCGAGCGGCGGGGCGAGCTGCCGGGTGCGCGAGACCTCCTCCAGTACCTTGGTCCGCAGCTCCGCGGGCGGTGTCTGGGCGGCCGCCGAGGCCAACAGGGCCGAGGTCTCGGTGAAGCCGCGCACCTCCTGGACACAGGAGTCGCAGTCGGCCAGGTGGTCCTCGAAACGGACACTCTCGCTCGGGGTGAGGGCGTTCAGTACGTAGGCGCCCGTCAGTGAATGCGGGTCCTGACTCAGCGTCTTTCTCACCACTCCACCCCCAAACAGTCCCGAAGTCTGATAAGTCCGTCACGCATACGCGTCTTGACAGTGCCCAAGGGTGTCGACAGTAGCTTGGCCACTTCCCGGTAGGAGTATCCACCGTAGAAGGCCAGGCGTACCGACTGTCCCTGGGTTTCGGTCAGTGTGTCCAGACATCGGCGCACACGCTCGCGTTCGAGCCGGTTGGTGGCCTCTTCAGCCACCTCGTCGTAGGGCCGTTTGGTGTCCGCCGCAGCGGCTCTGGCCTCGCGGTCCGTACTGGCCTGTTCCGATCGGACCCGGTCCACCGCCTTGCGGTGGGCGAGGGTCATCACCCAGGCCTGCGGGCTGCCTCTGCGCGCGTCGTAGCGGCAGGCGCTGCGCCAGACCTCGACGAGGACTTCCTGAGCGACCTCCTCCGACTGGGCGGGGTCGCGTAGGATCCGTCGGACCAGCCCGTAGACGGATGGGCTGATCAGGTCGTAGACCTTGCCGAAGGCGTGCTCGTCGCCCCGGGCCACGCGGCGCAGCAGTTCCTCCAGGCCCGGTGGCCCCGCATGGACCGCTCCCTGCGGCTGCGCTGCTGCCCTGTCCATCTGCATCCTTCTCGTCGTCGGGGGTGCGGACCGTGAGTCGGAATCGGTGGTCGGTGATCCCACCCTGGGACCCGGGCGGCCCGGCGTCAACGCGCGGACCGCCCGGGGAACCTTGGGTCAGGACACCCTGTCATTAGGCGGGCATCAGGACCGTGTCGATGATGTAGACCGTGGCGTTGGCGGTCTGGACGTTGCCGCAGACGACCTCGGCGTCCTCGTCGACGGTGAACTCCTCACCGGCGCCCTCAGTGGTGACCTCGTCACCCTGGAGCGAGGTGAACGTGCCGTCCTCGAGGTCGGCCGGGGTGTGCTCACCCTCGACCACGTGGTAGGTCAGCACCTCGGTGAGCTCGTCCTGGTCCTCGAGCAGGGCGTTCAGGTCCTCCTCGGGGATCTCGTCGAACGCGTCGTCGGTGGGCGCGAAGACGGTGACGTCCTCGGCCGAGTTGAGCGTGTCGACCAGGTCGGCCTCTTCCACCGCGGTGACCAGGGTGGAGAGCAGCGGGTTGTTGGAGGCCGCGGTGGCGACCGGCTCCTCGGCCATGCCCTCGAAGCTGCCGTCGCCCTCTTCGGGCACCTCGGCACAGCCGGGGCCGAAGTTCTCGCCGGCCTCCTCCATGCCGTTCTCGTCGTTGCCCTCGTCCATGCCGTCGCCGTTGGCGTCGTCGTCCTGCTCGGTGTCGCCCATCTCGGGCGCGTCGTCGGCGCCGTTGCCGTCCATGTCACCACAGGCCGTGAGACCGAAGGCGAGCGCGGCGGCCGCGGCGGTGGCGGCGAGTGTGTTCTTGCGGATCATGGCGTTCTTGCGCTTCATCGTTCTCTCCTGGTTGGTGCTCTTACGCGGTTATCTGTGCGTTCTGCTATGTGGACTATGCGTTCTGTTATGTGGTTTGTGTGTTCTATGTGGCCTATGGGGCTTGTGAGGTCTGTGCGGTTTAGCTCAGGTGGGGCTCAGGTCGCTGTGAAGCGGATGCGGTGCCAGCCGGTGGCTCCGTCGGGGATCGGGTCCACCCGCTCCGAAGGCTGGGTGAAACCCGTGGAGTCGGTCGCCCGGACTTCGACGGAGTGGTTTCCCGGCTCGACGGTGGCCTCGGTGACCCACTGGACCCAGGTGTCGATACCGGGCACGACGGCGAGCTCGGCCTCCCACCAGTCGCCGTCGTCCACTCTGACCTCGACGGCGTCGATACCGCGGTGCTGAGCCCACGCTATTCCGGCGAGTACGACCTCCCCGGATTCGACGCGCCCAAGAGGGGCGGGCACATCAACGCGGGACATGGTCTTGACCGGAGCCCGCACGCCCCAGTCGCGCTGGGCCCAGTAGGCCTGCTCGTCGGCGAAACGGGTGAGCTTGATGTCGGTGACCCACTTGGTGGCGCTGACGAACCCGTACAGGCCCGGCACCACCATCCGCGCGGGGTAGCCGTTGACGTGGGGCAGGGGTTCCCCTCCCATGCCGACGGCGAGCAGCGAGTCGCGGCCGTCCATGACCGCTTCGGTGGGTGTTCCGCAGGTCCAGCCGTCGTCGGAGGTACTGAGGATCTGGTCGGCGTCGGCCTGGACCCCGGCCTCGCGCAGCAGGTCGGCGAGGGGGAAGCCGAGCCAGCGGGTGTTGCTGATCAGGTCGCCGCCGATCTCGTTGGACACGCACACCAGGGTGATGTCGGCTTCGACCAGATCACGGGACAGCAGCTCGTCCATGTCGATCTCGAAGGGGCGGTCCACCAGGCCGTGCACGCGGAGGGTCCACTGGGTGGAGTCCAGTCGGGGAATGGTCAGCGCGGTGTCGATGCGGTAGAAGTCCGCGTTGGGGGTGCTGAAGGGCTCCATTCCGGGTATGCCGAGGTCGGCCCCGGACGGCAGGGGCGGCAGCGGCTCGGCCGGTGCGGGCAGGGCCAGCTCGGCCCGGGAACCCGCGCCGCCCATGAGCGACGGCAGCCAGCGTCCGAGAGCACCGGCGGAACCGGTCGCGGCCACGACACCGGCGGCGGTGAACACGAAGCCGCGCCTCCCGGGCCCTCGGCCCGGTCCCGGAGCGGGAACGGCCGGGTTCTCCTCGTCCGCGACCGCCGGTGCCTCCGGCTCCCCTTTCCTTCCCCCCGGTTCGAGGGCGCGGAGCGCGCTTCTCCGGAGGAGGGCGAGTGCCACTGCGCCCGCCGCCGCACTGACGACCACGGCCGCAGCCGCCCCCAGGTCGTCCGTGCGGCGGAGAGCCACGGCGGCGAGCCCCACCGCCGCGAACAGCAGCAGTCCCGCGTATCCGACGAGGGGACGGCGCAGCGCCACGACACCCAGCACCGCCCCCGCCAGGACGAGGACGACCAGGACCCCGGTGATCAGCACGGCCTTGTCGGCCGTCCCGAAGAGTTCGATCGCCCACTCCATGAGGAACGGGGGACTGCTGTCGACGAGCGCGTCGCCGACAGTGACCACCGGAGAGGTCGCGCGGAAGAGCCCGGCGGCGAGTTCGCCGAATCCGAGCGCCGCCCCGACGACGAGCAGGCCAGTACCCACCCCGACGGCTGCCCGTCGCCAGTCGCGTGGCGGGTTCTTCTCCCCGCGTGTCTCGGTAGTCACGTAAGGCATTCGCGGCCGCCGGTCGGCCGGATTGGTGGATGGGGAACTTTTCTCGATTTCTCTGTTCCCGCGTGCCCGGATCAGGGACCCGGGGGCTCACACGCGGCTACCGCCGGGGCTCAGGAGGGGATGACGAGCATGCTCACCGCGTGCACGGTGGCGTTGGCGGTCTGGATATTCGCGCAGACCACGGGTGCGTAGTCGTTGACGGTGAACTCGCCCCCGGACTCGGATACGCGCACCTGGCCGCCGTTGAGGGCGTCGAACATGCCGTCGTCCAACTCCCCCGGCTCGGCCTCCCCGGCGACCACGTGGTTGTTGAGCACGTACGCCAGTGCGTCCGGGTCCTCCAGGAGGTCCTCGACCTCCTCGTCCGGATACATGTCGAAGGCGTCGTCTGTGGGCGCGAACACGGTCAAGCCCTCGGAGGTGTCCATGTCCTCACTCAGCCCCGCCTGATCCAGCGCGTCGGCGAGGTTGCCCAGGACCGGGCTTTCGTCGATGGCGCTGGCGAACGGCTGGTCTGCCATCTCCTCGATGCTGCCGGGGCCTTCCCGCGGAAAATCGGAGCAGCCGGGACCGAAGGGTTCGGCCGCGCTCCCTTTCCCCCCGGCCGAACCCTCCTGCCCGCTTTCCTGGAGTTCCTCGTCGCCCGTATCCCCGTCGCCACAGGCGCTCAATACGAGCGCGAGTGCGGCCGCGGTGGCCGCGAGGGTTCTCTTCCGCATGCGGCGCTCCTCCATGCGATCGCCGTCCGTTACCGGAACACGACGTTACGCGCCAGTAGCCTGTTGCGGGCCGTTCAACTCACTCCACACGCGTCACTCCACACGCGGATGCGAGGGCATAGCGAAGAATCCCCCAGAGGGGTCACCCCTGGCCAAGGCGGTTGACAGCGCTCCTATCGGGACGCCGTGGTCGGTTCGACCCTGTGAGTGCAGGAAGATATTGCCCGTACGTCTCCTCAACGATCGGAGTTCCCCCACATGGCGCGGAAGACGCCCCTCACCGTGGTCGCGCTCATGGTCTCGGGCAGCCTCCTGCTCAGCGGCTGTACCCCGGTGTCCGACTGGTGGTCCGAGACCTTCGGCGACGCGTCGGGTCCGCCGGAGGTCAGGGAGGAGTTCCCCTACGTCCGTGAGGGGCGCATCTTCCAGGACACCGGTCAGGACACCGAGATGCGCTTCGCCATCACCGGCCTCGAACGCACCGCCGATTACACCGTCATGCACTACGAGGTCACCTACCTGGACGACTTCGACGGACCCAACCGGAACCTGAGCATGGCCCACACGCTGGTCGACCCCCTCACCGGCCGCGTGTACCGGCAGTTCCTCGACGACGAAGGGCTCAAGTACGGATCCGAGAGCCCGAACGAGGACGGCCTCTACCCCGTGCACGACGGGGTCACCAACGAGTACACCCGCTACTTCCCGAGGGTTCCGGACGATGTCGAGCAGGTGACCTTCGTCGGCAGCGGCCTGGGTGCCATGACCGGCATCACGATCCAGGACGTGGACGAGGAGCGCGAGGACCCGGAGAACCCCATCGGGCCGGACCACCTCAGCCTCGACAACCCGCCCGACGGGGGCGAGAGCCTCGACTTCGCCAACCGCCGCCCCGACGAGGACGCGCTGGCCGACGAGGGCTGGGTGCAGAGCTTCGTCGACTCCGAGGTCGCCTCCACCACGCGTGACGGTGACCGCGAGATCATCTCGCTGCACTCGGACGTGATGTTCGAGTTCGACCGCTCGGACCTGACCGACGATGCCGCTGACGTGGTGCGGCGCGCGGCCACCACCCTTGCCGAGAACGTCGACCCCGACGATCCCACCATCACCGTCATCGGCCACACCGACGGCGTCGGTGACGACGCCTATAACGACAATCTGTCCGTCGAGCGGGCGGAGAGCGTGCGCGACCTCCTCGCGGAGGAGCTCGGTACGGACTACAACCTCGAGGTCGAGGGCCGCGGCAAGAGTGAGCCCATCGCCCGAGAGGGCGGCTCCGACGACGAGGAGGCCCGCGCGCGCAACCGCCGGGTCGAGTTCTCCTACGTCTTCGACCCCACCGTCGAGGCCACCGAGGACGAGGACTACGACGACGACGGTCTGGGAGTCGCGCAGCGCAACGCCACCTGGCCCGCGCCCTACAGCGACGACCCGGGTTCCGTGGTCGCGGAGGGTGAGGAGGACGGGATCCTCCTGGAGATCCACCCGCTCCGCCGCGACGGTGCCTACGTCGTCGGCACCGTGGCGATGACCAACACCACTGACGAGCCACTAGCCCCGGAGCTGGGCGGTACCGAGTCGGTGGCGGGTGGCCCCGAGCAGTTCAACAAGGGCACGCTCGGCGGGTTCCAGCTCTTCGAGCCGGACAGCGGCCTCGTGCGCTACGTGGCGCAGATGGACTTCGGTGAGGGCCGTTACAGCAGCTTCGCTGAGGAGGTGCACATGATCCAGCCCGGCAACTCCCACGAGCTGGTCGCGGTCTTCCCCGCGCCCCCGGTGGACGTCGAGGAGTTGACCCTGCGCGCCGGACCGTTCGGCGAGTTCGAGGAGATCCCGGTCGAGTACTAGGGGGAGCTCGGAGGAACTCGGGAGGGGCCGCTGGAAGCCGGCGGCCCCTCAGCCGTGTTCCGAGGAGTGGAACCGGGGAGCAGGGCCTCGGACGAGGCCTGCTCGAAGTGCGGGGAACACGGGGTGCCCGCCGCCAGGACGGTTAGCCCCGGATCTGTTCGGCGGCCTGTAGGACGACGCGCTCGAGCTCGCCGCGCTCGACGTCGTCGAAGTAGGCGATGGCGGTGACGTGGAAGTCGCCGGGCAGTTCCAGGTACAGGTGTCGGCTGGACCCGTCCACGGTGCCGACGTATTCCAGGTCGCCGCCGAGGTCGTCGGAGTCCTCCGTGTGGTAGGTGTCCACGTCCACGTCGACGTCCACCTCCCAGTTCATCTCCGCTTCGGTGCCGGGCACCTGGACGACGTCCGGGTTGGCGCTGGGGTCGGTTCCCGACGTGAACACGAGCGTGAAGGAGGGGGTGCCCGGCTCGGTGCTCCCGTCGCTGAACGTGCAGGAGACCTGCTCGGCGCCGTCGATCCCGTCGATGGCGCCGCTGTCCTCGGTGAGGACCGTGCCCGGGGCGAGGTCTCCGGCGATCTCCGCGGCGTTCGCGCTCTCGCATGACTCGGGAAGACCGTAGGCCGAGGAGTCCTCCTCATCCTCCTGAGCCTCTGCGTCCTCGGGGCTCGGGCTGGCGCTCGCGTCTTCGGCGGGGGAGTCCGCTCCGTCCGATGACAGGCTCAGGTCCAGGTCGAGGTCGACCGCGTCGCAGCCGACGAGGACGACACCACCGATGACGACTGCGGCGGCGGCCGTGCCCAGGCACGACAGGGGTTTGGACGGGATCAGGCGCATGGGTGGCTTTCGGTTCGGGGTGCGCCGGGCTGTAGGAGGGGGCTCCGGCAGGGGACACAGGGAAACCTAGCAAGTCCGGCGCCCATAGGGCGTGTTCGGCGCCGTTTCTGGGGCGGTCAGGGGTGGAGCGGACGACCGCCGCGCCGTGCCAGGGGCGGCGATGGGTGGCTTCCGGAATCTCAAAATAAGATTTCCCAATAGTCCGAAACGAGGGAATGCGGTAGGTGGCGGAGTTCACTGTCGTTTATCGTGCTGAATTTACTTTTCCCCCCTGTATCTTGAATCACTCCGGCCTCCCAGCCCTCCACCTCCATCCCGCAAGCCGCCCCCCATCGCACGACGGAGCGTGATCGCATGCTCGACACGGATATCCGCCTGGAGTGGTTCGTTTCCTTTCTTGCCGTGGTTGACAGCGGCAGTTTCGTGGCCGCGGCGGAGGCCACACGCCGGTCACAGCCCAGGGTCAGCCAGCACGTGGCAGCGCTCGAGCGGGAGATCGGTCAGCCCTTGTTCGACCGCAGGAAGCGCCCGGTACGGCTCACCGAAGCTGGTGGCGCGCTGGCCGTGCAGGCCCGCAACGTTCTCCGGGCACTGGAGGTCGCGGAGTCCGCGATGGCCCCGTGGCGCGGCGGCACCCGCGGCATCGTCTCCCTCGGCGCCTACCCCAGCGCCGGTGCCGCTTTCGTGCCCGACCTCCTCCAGAGCCTGGCCGCCAGCGACCCGGACATCAAGGTGGTGCTGTCGGAGCACGCCACGCTGGAGCTGGACGACGCCCTCGTGGGCGGCGAGGTCGACCTGTACCTGCGGCCCATGGCGCCCAAGCCCGTGTCCGCGTCCGTGACCAGCCGCCCCCTGTGGACGGAACCGCTCGTCGTGGTGCACGCCGAGGACCACCCCCTGGCGGACGTACCGGAACCAGTCCCCCTCGCGGCCGTCGCCGCCTACCCGATCGTGTCCATAGGCCGCCTCGACGCTCCCAGCAACGCCGAGTTCGAGTCATGGCACGTCTTCCAGGAGCACGACCTGGCGATCGAACTCGTGCAGGCGACCAACCAGCCCCAGACCCTCGTGTCCCTCGTGTCCCGGGGCATCGGAGTGGGCGTCACCAACTGGCTGGCCGCCTGGACCGCCGATACCTCGGGTGTCCGCGTGCGGCATCTGCGGGGGTCACCGGAGCGCCGCGTCGCCGTGTGCTGGGACTCCACACGGACGCTCACCCCGGCCGCCAGACGCGTCCTCCAGGTCGTCTCCGAGGCCGCGACACCGTTCGGGACCGCGCCCGTCGCTTCGCGGATCGCAGCGCGGCGGAGCGTTCCGGCACAGCGCGTCCAACGGGGCGGCTGAGTATTCGCTCCGCGAATACCGGTATAACCGAATGGTTCTTCACGCCTGATCCCGGCACCGGTAGCGTCGTGCCCGAAAAGCGCGAATGGTCGGGTCCAGTTCCATCTGGGCCCGTTCGCGTCGCCACACCCCACCCCCCACACACGGCGGTCGCCGACGGGTGCTCCGGCGCGTTCCCACCTCACGGACCGGGAACGTGTGCGCCCGCATGGGGGCGCACACCCGCCCACTGGAAGAACGCTCATGCACCGATTCCCCTTCACCCCCCTCGCCGCTGCCTGTTCCATAGTCCTTCTGGCCTCAGCCTGCAGCGGGGGCGCGACCGTGGACGACGACGTGGAGGGGGCGGACTCCGCCGCGAGCGGCTCCCTCGACGCCGGCTACGTCGACGGCATCGACCAGCTCGGCCTGCCCCTGGCCACCGAACTCGGCCACTTCGAGGACAACGGCCTGGACGTGACCGTGGCCGACCCCTTCCCCACCGGCGTGGACGCCATCAACGCCATGGAGGCGGGTGAGGTCGACATCATCCAGGTCGGCGTACCCGCCATGCCCGCGGTGAGCGAAGGCGTCGACCTCGTCATGGTCGGCAACTACTCGGGGTCGGCCACGGAGCGCAGCGTCGACGACACCATGTCGATCGTGGCCACCGAAGGCTCCGACATCGACTCCGAGGACCTCTCCACCCTCGAAGGCGCCTCCATCGCCACCAGCTTCGGAACGATCAACCACCTCTACCTGCTCGGCCTGCTCCAGGACATGCGCATCGACGTCGACGACGTGGACCTGGTCAACACGCCGCCGCCGGACATGCCCGTCGCATTGGAGACCGGGGGAGCGGACGCCGCGGTGAGCTGGGACCCCTGGCCGATCACCGTGCTCGACCAGGTCGATGACACCTACGAGGTGGTGCGGGGCGGCGGCTACATCCCCTACATCGGCTACATCGTCACCACCCCCGAGTACCTGGAGGAGAACGAGGACTTGGTCGAGGCCTTCCTGGCCTCCCGCGCGACCACGGACCGCTGGATCCGCGACAACCCCGACGACGCCTCCGAGGCCGCGGTCCGCTGGATCACCGGTACCGAGCTCGAGATCGCCGAAGAGGCCATGCAGTACAACATCGAGCAGCTCGACCCCCGGTTCTCGGCCTGCAACTACCTGGCGCTGGACACGGTCGCCCTGCTCCTGGAGGAGGAGGGCGAGATCGAGTACGAGACCGACCTCAACGACCTCTTCCACCCGGGGCCGATCCTCTCCGTCGAGGAGAACCACCCCGAGCTGTTCGACGACCTCGCCGAAGTACCCGACCCCGCGCTGATCGAAGACGACTACACCTTCGTCCGCGAGGTCGCCCAGGAGGCGTGCGCCGTATGACGCACGGCCCAGCGCGCGGTCTCGGACGCGCCGCGCGATCCGGTGCGGCCGCCCCACGCCGCGGCCGCACCGGAGACCGGGTCGGACGCTTCCTCTGGTTCGTGCTCCCACTGGCCGCCCTGGTGGGCGTGTGGGCCGCCGCGGTGTCCGTGACGGGCGTACCCCAACGGGTCTTCCCCCAGGTCAACGATGTGGGTGCGGCCCTGTGGAGCATGGCTGTCTCGGGTGAACTGGCCCGCCACGTCGGCGCCAGCCTCTACCGGGTCCTCGTCGGCTCGGTCGTCGCGATCGCCACCGCACTGCCGTTCGGGATCGCGCTCGGCGCCAGCCGGGCCCTGTCGGCCTTCTTCTCTCCGCTGCTGCGTTTCTCGGTGGCCCTGGCCGGGATCGCCTGGATCCCCATCGCCACCCTGTGGTTCGGCTACGGCGACGGCGCCGTCATCTTCATCGTGTGGAACGCGATGTTCTTCGCCCTGGCGTACAACACGATGCTGGGCGTGCGCAGCATCCCCGTAGCGCTCCTGCGGTCGGCCCGGTCCCTCGGAGCCGGACCGTGGCGGATGTTCTGGGAGGTTCTGCTGCCCGGCGCCATGCCCAGTGTGATCACGGGCCTGCGCATCGGGCTGGGCTACGGATGGCGGGGTCTGGTGGCCGCCGAGATCATCGCGGCCAGCGCGGGGCTGGGATACGCCCTGTTCCTGGCCCAGACCACCTTCTCCACCGACGTCATCATCGCTTCGATGGTGTTGATCGGAATCCTGTGGCTGCTGACCGACCGCCTCCTGCTCGCCCCGCTGGAACGCCGCACGGTCGAACGGTGGGGAATGACGAGGGGTGATCGCTGATGTCGGCCGTCACGACGCGCACCGACCCCTCCGCGCGGCCGACGCGGCGGCGCGCACCGCTGGCCCGCCGGGTCTGGTCCCGGCTCACCCGAAGCTCCGCCTTCCGCACCCTCGGACCGTTCGTGCCGGTCCTGCTCCTGTGGTGGGGCCTGGCCGAGAGCGGGCTGTTCCCGCCGGCGTTCTTCGTGGGGCCCGACCGGGTGGTGGTCGAGTTCATCGACCTCATCCGCAAGGGCGTCCTACCCGGGTACCTGGGGGACTCCATGGAGCGGCTGGCCTACGGGGTGGGTTTCGGCCTGCTCATCGGGCTGCCCATGGGGTTCCTGACCGCCATGTTCTGGCGGCTGCGCAGAGCGGTCTGGCCGATCCTGCTGTTCTTCCAAGCGATCGCGGACATCGCCTGGCTGCCGATCGTCATCGTGTGGTTCGGGTTCAGCCTGACCGCCGTCACGTTCGTCATCGTCTACACGATCGTCTTCCCCCTCATGCTCAGCGTGGTGTCCGGGGTCGAACAGGTGCCCAAGGAGCTGATCCGGGCCGCGCGCAGCCTCGGCGCGGGACGCGTCCGGGTGTTCTTCGAGGTGATCGTCCCGGGGGCGCTGCCGTCCGTCGCCACGGGCGTGCGGACCGGGCTCGGTTACGGCTGGCGTGCGCTGGTGGCCGCCGAGATCATCGTCGGCACCAGCGGTATCGGTTTCATGATGTTCGACGCCCGCCGGGCGGGCGACGTCAGCCAGGTCTTCCTCGGCATGGTCGTGCTCGGGATTCTCTGGTACATGCTCGACGCGCTGGTCCTGGCGCCGTTCGAGAGGGCCACCGTGGAGCGGTGGGGGATGGTACGCAACATGGAGGGCGACGGATGACCGCGCTGGTGATCGAGAACCTGGAGAAGGTCTACACGGACGCCTACAGCGGTGACGAGGTCGTCGCGATCGGCGACGTGTCCTTCACGGTGGAGCAGGGCGAGTTCGTGTCCGTGCTCGGCCCGAGCGGCTGCGGCAAGACCACGGTGCTCAACACCGTGGCCGGTTTCGTGCGGCCCACATCGGGCTCGGTCGCGGTGGACGGCAGGGACGTCAGCGCCCCAGGACCCGACCGGGGGGTGGTGTTCCAGAGCCACGCCCTGTTCCCGTGGAAGACCGTGCTCGGCAACGTCGCCTTCGGCCTGCGGATGAAAGGCGTGCGGCGGCGTGAGCGTGAGGAGCGCGGCCGCGAGTACCTGGACCTGGTGGGCCTGGCCGGGTTCGAGAACCGTTACCCGCACGAGCTCTCCGGCGGCATGCAGCAGCGGCTCGGGGTCGCCCGGGTCCTGGCCAACGAACCCGCGGTGATGCTCATGGACGAACCCTTCGCGAGCATCGACGCGCAGACGAGGCGCAGGCTCCAAGAGGACCTCACCCGCATCTTCGAGGAACGGCGGCCGACCGTGTTCTTCGTGACGCACGACATCGACGAGGCGGTCTTCCTCTCCGACCGGGTCGTCGTGCTTTCCCAGCGGCCCAGCGCCGTCCAGGAGATCGTCACCGTCGACCTGCCCCGTCCGCGCTCCTGGCGTGCGGCGGTGGACCAGCCGGGCTTCCGGGATGCGGTCGCCCACCTGAACGGCCTCCTGGACGTGGACGGCTTGGAGGGTGACCTGGGGGAGGACGTGCCGGTCGGCGGCGAGCGGGGCACCGCGGACGGCGAACGGGGCTTCGGCGCCGCGCGGGGTTCCGGCAGCGAACAGGGCGCCGCCGATGTCCGTTAGAGCGCTCGGGGGCAGGGCGGCGAGGAGTGCCACACTGCGGCGGATCGTGGTCGTGGTGCTGCTCGTCCTGCTCTACCAGGGCTGGCTGACCTTCCAAGCGACCGGCAAGGCCGAGCCCGGTCTCGGGGACGAACCCGACGAGCGCGGCCGGTTCGACGTGGACGTGGTCCTCGGCTTCGAACCCGAGCGCTACCACTTCCTCAAACTCCAGGACCACGGACGGGTCTCCGGGACCGACGGTACGACCGTACACCTGCGCGGAGTCTCGCCCGCCGGGGTCGACGCACTCGCCCGCGAGTACTGGATCGACACCCTCGCCGTCCCCGACCCCGACTGAGGATGGGCCCATGGACCAAGTACGGAACACCGGCCCCGCGGCCGACGACGCCGACCGGGCCCGGGGAGCGGCCGCGACCGCGCGGTCGGCGGTCGTGGTGCTCGGCGGTACCAGCGGCATCGGAGCCGCGGTGGCCGCGCGGTTCGCCCGGCGCGGGGACCGTGTCGCCGTCGCTGGCCTACGGGCCGACCAGGCCCCTGAGGAGGTCCGAGGGGCCGCGGAGGTCACCGAACTCGACGTGACCGGCGAGGGCGAGCTGGAGGGCTACCTCGCCGGATTCCCTGAGATCACCGCCCTGGTCAACACGGCCGGGATCATCCGGCGCCGCGACGAGTTCGACCCCGCGGTGTTCGCGCGCGTCGTGGAGGTCAACCTGACGGCGGCCATGCGCGCCTGCGTGGCCGCGCGGCCAGCTCTGGCCGCGGTGGGAGGCTCGATCGTCAACATCGCCTCGATGCTGAGCTACGTCGGCGGCCCCCTGGTGCCCGGCTACAGCTCGAGCAAGGGCGGGATCACCCAGCTCACCAAATCGCTCGCGGTCGCCTGGGCGTCCCACGGCATCCGCGTCAACGCCGTCGCACCCGGCTGGATCCGCACCGACCTGACCTCGGGTATCCGCGAGGACGACACCGCGGAGGCCCGCATCCTCGAGCGCACCCCGATGGGCCGGTGGGGACACCCCAGCGAGATCGCCGGCGCGGTCGAGTTCCTGTGCGGCCCGGACGCGGGGTTCGTCACCGGAGCCGTGCTTCCCGTGGACGGCGGGTACCTCGCCGCCTGACCAGGCCACGCAACCGAACCCCTACAGGAGGAATCAGTGTCCCCGAGCAAAGCCCCACTCATCCAGCCGTCCGCGGACCTGCCCGACGAGATCGCGATCCCCGCCGTTCCCGAGGACCCGCGGATGTGGGTGCCCCAGGCACCGGACGTGTGGTTCCGCCCGCTGATGCTCAACACCGTCACCGGCCAGTGGTGCAACCTGCTCAAGGTCACGGCCTCCGGCGTCGTTTCCCGGCACCGCCATCCGGGGGCCGTGTTCGGGTACGTCATCGAGGGCAAGTGGTACTACCACGAGCACGACTGGGTCGCCGAGGCAGGGCACTTCGTGTACGAGCCGCCCGGTGAGATCCACACCCTCGCCGTCCCGGAGGACTGCGACCACATGGTCACGTTCTTCAACATCACCGGCGCGATGGTCTACGTCGACGGCGACGGGGCGGCCACCGGCTACGAGGACGTCTTCACCAAGATCGAGATGGCCCGTGCCCACTACGACAGCGTGGGCCTTCCCGGGGTCCTCGAACCGCTCATCCGCTGAGTCCGGCCGGTGGCCGGGCAGAGGTGGGGGACCGGAGCGCGTCCGGTCCCCCGCGAAGCGTTCAGGGGCGGCTCCGAACCGGCCCGGACGCCTTAGAAGTTGATCATGTGCCCGGCCAGGCCGTGGACGGCCTCCTTGACCGACTCGCTGAGGGTCGGGTGGGCGTGGATGTTGCGCGCCACCTCGTGCACCGTAAGGTCCCACTGCTGGGCGAGCGTCAGCTCCGGCAGCAGCTCGGTGACGTCCGGGCCGACCATGTGGGCGCCCAGGAACTCGCCGTACTTGCCGTCCGAGATGAGCTTGACGAAGCCGCGGGTGTCACCCAGGCCGTGCGCCTTGCCGTTGGCCATGAAGGGGAACTTGGCGACCTGGACGTCGAAGCCCGCTTCCTTGGCCTCCTTCTCGCTGTAGCCGAAGCTGGCGATCTGCGGCTGGCAGTAGGTGGCCCGCGGGATGAACCGGTAGTCGACCTCCTGGGTCTCGGCGTCGGCGATGGTCTCCACCGCGACGATTCCCATGGCCTCGGCGGTGTGGGCCAGCATGAGCTTGGCGGTGACGTCGCCGATCGCGTAGATGTGCGGGACGTTGGTGCGGCCCCGGGAGTCGATGTCGATGGCGCCCCGGTCGGTGAGCACCACCCCGGCCTTCTCCAGGCCGTAGCCCTCGACGTTGGGCGAGAAGCCGATCGCCTGGAGGAGCTTGTCCGTCTCGAGGGTCTGCTGCTTGCCGTCGGCGCCGGTGACCGTCACCTTGACGCCCTTGCCGGTGTCCTCGACCTTCTCCACCTTGGTGGAGGTCATGATCTTCACGCCGAGCTTCTTGTAGGCCCGGGCGATCTCCTTGGAGACCTCCTCGTCCTCCAGCGGCACGACGCGGTCGAGGAACTCCACGATGGTCACGTCGACCCCGTAGTTGCTCATCACGTAGGCGAATTCGACGCCGATGGCCCCGGCGCCGGCGATGACGATGCTCTCGGGGAGCTTCTCGGTGAGGATCTGCTCCTCGTAGGTCACGACCCGCTCGGACAGGGAGGTGCCGGGGATCAGCTTCGTGGAGGAGCCGGCGGCGATCACCGCGTTGTCGAAGGTGACGGTGCTGGTCGACCCGTCCTCGGACTTCACCTCGACGGTGTGGTCGTCGATGAAGGTGCCGCGCCCGTTGAGCTCGGTGATCTTGTTCTTCTTCATGAGGAAGTGGACGCCCTTGACCCGGCCGTCCGCGACCTCCCGGCTGCGGCTGAACGCCTTGCCGTAGTCGAACTCCACCGTCCCGTTGACCTTGATGCCGAACTGTTCGGCCTCGTTCTGGAACAGGTGGGCGAGCTCGGCGTTGCGCAACAGGGCTTTGGAAGGGATGCAGCCCACGTTGAGGCAGACCCCGCCCCAGTACTTCTCCTCGACGACGGCCACGTTGAGGCCGAGCTGGGACGCGCGGATCGCCGCGACGTAACCGCCCGGCCCGGCGCCGAGGACGACCAGATCGAAGTGTTGCTGTCCCATGACGGGATCTCCTTGAGTGAGTTTGCGACGCACCCAGTGCAGCCGGCTTGCCCGGGGTGTCGGATTGCCGATCGCCAGCCTAGTCGCGGACCCCGCCCCCGTGTGTGACCGTGTGCGGCCATGGATCTACTTTACGGAGTCCTTGGAGGCCGGGCCGTCGTCGGAGGGGTTCGGAACGTCTTCGGAAGTCGTCCCGGATGCGGCTTCGGCGGGAGCCTCCGCGCTCGCTCCGGTTGCGGGGGCGGTCCCGGCGGCGGTTTCGGCGTCGGCCTTGAGAACGGTCTCGGCTTCGATGCGCTCGGTCTCTGCGTCGTAGGCCTCGGCCACCTCGCGGAGGGCCTCCGCCTTGCGCGCCTTCTGGTCCCGGGCCTGGCCGAGGACCGGGTACATCGCCATGCCGAAGATGAGCGCGAGCGTGATCCACAGGGCGTACTGGTCGATGAGCAGGACCACGTCCACACCCGTTTGGCCCGACGCGTACCCGATGGCCGCTACGAGGGAGGTGATCATGAGGGCGCCGATCGCGTCCAGCAGCATGAAGGTGCTCAGGCGCATCCTGTTCACACCGGCGATGATGTGGGGGATCCCGCCCGGAACACCCGGGAAGTAGCTGAGGGGGATGATCAGCCGCATGACCCAGGGGTTCATCGTCTGCAACCGGTTGGCGAAGCGCTGGCCGCGCTCGCTCGGGATGAGGAAGGCGACGATGCCGTGCCCCCAGCGGCGGCCCACCCACCAGAAGAGCCAGTCGATCTTGATCTTGCCGATCACGCCCGCGACGACCACCAGCCACAGGGGGGCCTCTCCGATGCTGGCGAAGGCCGCGCCGGCGCCGACGGCGGCGTGGCTGCCGGTGACGAAGGCCAGGCCGATCGGGTGGTCCGCGATGAAGAGCGGCCGCAGCGGCAGGGTCAGGAGGAAGAAGGCGGGGATCACGACGGCGAGCGCGAGCAGGATCTTGTCCTGGCGCTCGAACCTGCCCTTCCACGGAGCCCTGGCCTTCATCTCGGCCTTGGCGCGCTTGGACTCCTCGAGGTCCCACTCCTTGCCGGCCGCCTTGAGGACCGCTTCACGGGTGGGCCGGGCACTCTGTTCGCCGTCGTGGGACCGGTGGCTCTTCGTGTTCGTCGTCATGTCCCCAGAATCCCGTGAGAGCGCCCCTGCCGGACAGTCGTAGGAGTCACCGCCTCCTTATGAGGGGTGTTGTGGGCGGGTGATGACAAGTGTCATGTCGGGGTCGGCCGCCGCGTGACCAGTTCCTGGGGCTCAGTGTCCGGGCGGGCCCATGGGCCACTTCCAGTGCGGTGCCCAAGTGCTGCTGTCCGACACCCCCGGCGGGAGGGGCGGCAGCAGACGAGCGCCCGGAGGACGCGGATCGTCGGGGCTCTCCGGGCCCTGCTCGGACTCGGGGGCCCCGAACGGTTCGAAACCCGGGGACGGTTCGGGCTCCGGGGACGCCTCCGCTTCCTCGAGCGAGCGGGGCTCCCGCCACACGGGTTCACCCGGCCCCGGGGCGGTGGCCCACGGTGCGGGGACCGGGAACTCGTCGGGTTCGTCGAGGGGGCCGTCCGGGAAGCCCGTGGGGTCCGAAACCGGTTCAGGGCTGGCCGTGAGGTTCTCCAGGGCCGACCCTGCCCCGGGCTCGGGGGCGTCCAAGTGCGGGTCGAGGGCGCCGAAGGACGCCGACATCGGCCCGGAGTCCACCTCGGCGAAGTGCGCCGCCACACCGAAGTGCCGGGGCGGACGGCGGTGCGTGCCGGTGTCGTCGTGCTCGATCGAGGGGGCCTGCGGGTGTCGGACCGCACCGGCCGGGTGCATGCGGGCCCACCAGGTGGCGGCCTCGTCCGGGTGCAGCTCCGCCAGGACGGTGAGTGTGCCCGGGATGCGCGGGTGCCGTCGGCCGGCCCGCCAGGAGTGCATCAGCGACTGCGGCTCCAGGACCAGGACCCGCTCGCCGTCCACCAAGGGGATGTCGCCGGGGCAGGCCTCGTTGCCGACCCACGTTCCGTCGCCGCCGACCAGGTCCCACTCACCGCGCACGACGTCGGCCAGCGGGTCCACCTGGGCGTCCAGGGACGCCGCGACCCACCGCGGGTCCGGCCTGGTACCGGGCAGCCGCTGGCCTTCCTTGCCGATCAGCGCGTCGGCGATCAGGGTGTGCAGCTGGAAGTTGTCGCTCACACCGTCGAAGCGCACGCGGAAACCCCGCCACGAGGCGCGGTCCAGGACGAGGGCCCGGCTCACCTCGGCCATCCGCAGCAGTTCGGCGACCTCGCCGAACTCGGTCAGGCGTGTGGAGAGCGCGTGCACGATCTGACCCAGGCTGTCCAGCGCGCTGGGGTCCGAACGCACCGCGGAGCGCACTGCGGAGTCGCTCAGCATGGCCTTGGCGGACAGGCCGTAGCGCAGGGAGGTCCACCAGCCGATGGTGGCCAGCGGCGCGTTGTCGCCCAAGACCTCCTCGACCCGCTTCTCCTCGACCTCGCCGACGTCGTTCGGCGGGGGGAGGGTGCCGCCGCCGGTCTTCTCCCAGGCGTGCATGAAGGCCGCGGCCGCCTGGCCGTAACTGCCCAGCTGCCGCAACACCTCCAAACCCACCTGACCGGCCGGCGCTCCGGACTCGACCAGGGCACCGGCCAGGACCGAGAGGTCCGCCGCGATCCCCGCGTGGGGTTCGCAGTCGATCAGGACCGGGGTGAGAGCTTCCATCGCGATGGCGAGCTCCTCCTGGGGCACCTGAGAGGAGAGCCGGAACACGTCGTGCACGGCTTCGGAGAAACCGGATGCCTGGCTGGCGGCGGTGTCGAGCACACGTTGGAACGCGGCGCGGAACTCTTCAGTCACCAGAGAATCCTGTCATACCCGCACGGACTGTCGGTGAACTGGATGCATGTGCACACAACGGGTGACCGAACGCTCAGTGCTGGTCGGTGATCCGGACCTCCCCGCCTCCGCGGCCCGGGTCGAGGAAGGCGAGCAGTCGGTGCCCCTCAGCAGTGATCTCCTCGGTTTCCGCACCCGTCAATCCGGTGAAGGGGACGACTTCCAAGGAGGGGGCCCGGCGGCTCCGGTCCACTCGCCACGCGGCGCTCACCTCACCGTCGAGCAGCACGGTCGCGGGCGGCATCCCGTTGCGCGCCGAGATGCGGCGCAGGTTCTCGGTGGAGATGATCCGGCTCCGGTCCGCGTGGCCGCGCAGCAGGTTGTCGAAGTCGTAGAGGAAACGGACCGGGGCCGGGGTTTCGGGGTCGGGGCGCGGGGCCTCGGGGAGGTCGAAGAGCTCGGCCCCGTTCTCGCCCCGGAAGGCCATCAACCGGTCGCGCATGTTCTCGACGACCTCCCTCAGCCGGGTCAGCCCGGACCAGGCCTGTACGTCGCGCACGCTGGCCGGGCCGAAGGCCGCGAGGTAGCGCTGCACCAGAGACTCGCGCCGGGCCCCGCCGTCCATGGGCCTCCCGGTCCAGGTGTCGGCTGGGGCAAGCGCGGGCGGCCCGGAGGCGCCCCAGACACCGCGGGGCGGGACCTGCACCACCGGAAGCAGGCAGCGGACCACGTAGGCCAGGTGGTTTCCGGGCACCCCCGGCCACCGTTCGCCGAGCCGCTCGCCCAACTCCTTGGGGGTGAGCGGACGCTCCTCCAGGAGCTCCCGGCCCAGTGCCACGACGGCCGCGCGGTCCACGTCCGCCGTGGCCCTGCCGTGGACGCTGCGCGCCAGGTCCCGATCCATGGCCTTCTGGGTGACCGGTCGCAACCACCATGCGTCATCGGGGGTGACCAGGTGCAGGGTCGACCTCATCAGCGACATCCGGACCAGGGATCCGTCGGTGAGCAGCCGCCCGATCCCGTCCGGGTCGGGGCTCTCCAAGCGGTTCTGGAAGCCGACGTACCAGGTGTGAGTGGTCTGCGCCTGCAGCCCGGACAGGCGGGTGACCAGATCCGTGGGCGAGAGGTCCACCCGGCGCAGCAGGAGCTGGCGCTCCAGTGTGGCGCGGTTGAGCGCGCGGTGGCTGAGGGTGGCGGTCATCGTGGGGCCCTCCCGGTTCCGGAACGTGCCGGAACCCTACAATCCGGGGCGGACACTCCAGAAGCCTGGCCGAAAGCGGTCAGGGGCACCGCCGCTGTGGGCTCGGCGGCCGGGACGTGGTGTCCTGCGGAGGGCATGGGAACGCGTCGTCCCATGGGAACTCGGACGAAGGAGGGGCATGGCCGCTGACACGGGGAAGCGGATGCGTGAAGCGGTCACGGAGATGGCGGACCGGTTCGCCGTGCTCGCCGCCTCCGTGCCGGAGCCCGACCGGACGGTGGCGGCGACCCCGGCCTGGTCGGTGACCGACGTGCTCGGGCACGTCGCCATGGAACCCGGCCGGTACCGGGAGCTCGCTCTGGGCCGCGGGGACTGGCCGTCCGAGGTGGCCGACCTGCCCGCGTTCAACGCCGAGCAGGTGCGCACACTGCCCACGCGCGACCCCAACGAGCTCGCCGAGCGTCTGCGGGCGGACACTAAGGCGTTGGTGGAGACGGCCGCGGGGTTCGCCGACGATCCGCCGATGATGTACTTCGACGGCGACCAGCGGGTCCGTGCAGACCGCGCGCTCGGCACACTTCTGGGCGAGTTCGTGGTACACGGACACGACATAGCCCGGACCGCGAACCGGCCCTGGCCCATCGAACCCGCGCACGTACCGCTGGTGCTGGCCGGTCTGCACCAGGTGCTGCCCGGATGGGTGGACCCGGCCCGCTCCGCCGGGCACACGGCCACGTACGAGATGCGCCTGCGCGGCATCGAACGCAACGTCTACCGTTTCGACGACGGACGGCTGACCGTCAACCCGGCGGAGACGGGTGCGGTCGACGTGCGGATCAGTTCGGAGCCGGTGACCGCACTGCTGATGAACTACGGCCGGGTGGGCCCGTGGCTACCAGCCCTGACCGGAAGGGTACTGGCCTGGGGGCGTCGTCCCTGGCTCGCGCCGGGTCTGGTGCGACGGTTCCTCCCGGCTTGAGACGCGCGTCGGGCGCCCCTTTCGGGGCGCCCGAGTGCCTTGTGTAGGCGGTGGGGAGGAAGCGAGTGTGCCCGGGTCCCGGGTTCAGAGCCGGTCGAGGAGTTGGGCGCAGCGGATCAGGCCCAGATGCGAGTAGGCCTGCGGGTGGTTGCCCAGCGCCCGCTCGGTGACCGGGTCGAACTCCTCGGGGATCAACCCCGTGGGCCCAGCACACCCCACCAGGTGCTTGAACAGCTCCTCTGCCTCGGCGCGGCGCCCGGTCAACAGGTACGCCTCGATCAGCCACGTGGTGCACAGGTGGAAACCGCCCTCACCACCGGGCAACCCGTCGTCGCGGTGGTAGCGGTACACCGTCGGACCGCTGCGCAGCTCGGCCTCCACCGCCGTCACCGTCGCCTGGAAGCGCTCGTCGGAGGGGTCGATCAACCCGGACAGGCCGATGTGCAGCGACGCCGCGTCCAGATCGGTGCCGTCGTATGCGGTGGTGTAGGCCTGCGCCTCGTCGTTCCAGCCCTTCTCCAACACCTCCTGGGCGATCTGCGCGCGCAGGTCCGGCCAGGACGGGTCCACGGTGCGCCCGTACCGGCCGGCCAGGGTGATCGCCCGGTCCAGCGTCACCCAGCACATGACCTTGGAGTACACCCGCTGGCGGGGCTCGTCGCGCTCCTCCCAGATACCGTGGTCGGGCTCGTGCCAGCGGCGGGCCACCGCCTCGGCCATGGAACGCACCAGGTCCCAATCGCGGTCGGCGAGTTCGCCGCGCACACCGCTGAGCTGGGCGATGAGTTCGACGACGGGGCCGAACACGTCCATCTGCACCTGGTGGTCGGCCAGGTTGCCGATCCGCACCGGGCGCGAGCCCGCGTAGCCCGACAGCGACTCGATGACCTCCTCGGGGCCCAGGTCGGTGCCGCGCAGGCTGTAGAGCGGACGCAACAGCTCGGGGCCGGGCAGCGAGGCCACCACGCGGTGCACCCAGTCCAGGAAGGCCTCGGCCTCGGTGGTCGAGCCCAGCGAGACCAAGGCCTGGACGGTCAGGGCGCCGTCGCGCAGCCAGCAGTACCGGTAGTCCCAGTTGCGGACCCCGCCGATTTCCTCGGGCAGGGACGTGGTCGCTGCCGCCATCACACCCCCGGTGGGCGTGCACAGACCCCGCAGGGTCAGCGCCGAACGCGCCGCCAGCGCGTTCTCGGTGTGCGGGAGCTCCAGGGTGTCCAGCCAGGACGACCACTGCCGACCGGTCAGTTCCTGGCGCCCGGCCTCGGTGTGTTCCTCGGGCGCAAGGGAATCGGTGCCGCAGCGCAGTTCCAGCACGACGGGGCGCTCGGAGCGAGGATGCACGGTGGCGCGGGCGACGTCGTCGGTGCCGTCGTGGTCCACCTGCCATTCCACGCCCGGGGAGCGCAGCACCATGGGGAAGCCAGCACCTTGGATGCGCAGGCCTTCGGGTTCGACGGTGATGCGGATGGGCGCGCGGCCGAAGTCCGGGCGCGGCGCGAACTCGACGTTGGCGGGGGTGACACCGCCGATCACCCGTACCAGGTCGGTACGGCCGGGCGCTGTGCCGTGCGCGAGGTAGTCGGTGACCTCCAGCCGCGACCACCGGGTGCGCACGGTCATGGTGCCGGGCAGGTAGCGCTGGCCGAGGGGCAGGCCGCCATGGGCGGGGGTGATCGCGTACACGCCCGCCTGGCGGCCGCCGAGCACTTCCGCGAACAGGGCGTTGGAGTCCGGCTCGGGGTGGCAGAACCAGGACAGGCGGGCGTCCGGGCCCAGCAGCGCCACGGAGGCCTGGTTGGACAGCATGGACATGCGCTCGATGGGCGTGGGGCGCTCGCCGAACACCCAGGAGCGGCGTTCGGTCGCGAGCATGGCCAGCAGGGTGGCGGCGGTGGGGGTGTCCGGGACGCGGTGGGCGGCGACCGTGGGCTCCTCACCGACCCGGACGCCCGCGTCGGCCCCGGCGTTCAGGTTCTTGAACACCGGCTCCTCGCCGTCGCCGCCGCCGATGTAGAGGATCGCGGTGGCATCGATCTGCTCCCGCAGCAGTTCCAGGGCGGCGGCCTTGTCTGCAGGCGGGGCGTCAGGGCCGGTGCCGGGGTGGCGGGGGTCGATGGTGAGGTCGGTGTCGAACTCGGTGCCGTAGGCGCCCACGAGGCGGACCTCGGCGGGAAGCCGGGAGAGGGCGGCGAGGTCGCGCAGGGGGCGGGCGGAGATGACCGCGCACACGGTTCCGGGCAGGTCCGCGAGATCGCGCAGCGCGCGGACGGCTTCGGAGAGGGGGCCCCTGTGGTCGGAGTCGACCGGGGCGAGCGCACCGTCGTAGTCGCAGGCCACGAGTAGGCGCGAGGTTCGGGCGAGGGCGGAGACGCGTTGCCGGACGTCGAGCGGCATGGCCTCTAGGGTCGTGTCGGCTGGCCACTGTGGCACTGCCGGAGCCGCCTCGACCACCTGGGTGACCGTCACGTTGCCTCCTCCACCGGTCCGTTGGTCGACCTGGGAAAATAGGTGAGATGTAGGACTCCGCGCGCATGTGTCTGGTTCACACGGGGTTGGTGTGACGAACGTAGACGCAGGGGTGGTGGCGCGGGATGAGCATCGGGGGACTTTGAACAGACCTAAGGAACATTTAGCGTTCACACGGACAGAACTGGTCATGCCAGCCGTTCTGGAAAAGGTCAGGTCCCCCAGAAGTCAACGCGAGACTACCCGCGCTCCCGCCGTGCGTGCGACACGTGCATTAAGTGAGGCACGTCACGAATAGGACACTTTGTCGTGAGGGTGGAGGAGTCGCCGCTCCTGCTGCGTGAGCAGGCCGTTGGTGTGGTGGAGGTCGCGGACCGGTCTGCGCGGGTGGTCCTCCTGCGCGTGCACCCGCACCCGCACGTACGAAACCCCGCCCCCGGCCGCGGAGTAGTTGTCCACAGCCTGTGGGCGGGGTGTTCGATCGGGCGACACCGGGAACTGAGTGGTCCGGCGCCGGTCAGGTGGTGCCGGTCAGGTGCTGGACGACTCCCATTCGGGCTTGCGCAGGTGGTGCACCCACGCGGGCGGGACGTTGGCGAACACCTTCTCCGAACCGATGCCGTAGCGGTCCAACCAGTCCTGTACCACCCAGCTGGTCCGGGCCTGGCGCAGGTAGTCCTCGCGCTTGGCGATCACGGCCTTGACCTCCTTGGTGTACAGGTACCCGTAGAAGGACAGGGTTCCGCCGGGGCGCAGGACCTTGAAGTAGTACTCGAAGATCCCCTCGACCTGCTCAGGGGTGAAGTTGGCGAACGGCAGACCCGACACGATCACGTCGTAGGTCTGGTCCGTGCCCATCTCGTCCACGAGGCAGGCGTGCACGTCGGCCGCGTCGGCGATCGGCGTCATCACCGGGTCGGTTTCCAGCAGGTGTTCGAGGTAAGCCGCGAACTCCGGGTTGGACTCGACGAAGTCGACGGTGTCACCCGGGCGCATCGCCGCGGCGATCCCGCGGCTGATGGCACCGGTCCCGGCCCCGGCCTCCAGAACGCGCAGGGGCTCGTCGGGTTCGGTTCGGAAACGGATGTGGTCGGCCATGGCGTGCGCCAGGGCGCTGCTGCTGGGCACGATGGAACCCGTGGCATGGAAGGTTCGCAGCGCTTGGCTGAAGAAGAGTCTGGTGTCACGCAGACGCTCATCCAGCCTGAGGGCGGAAAAGGGTCCGGCAGGGCTCTGAGTCTCGGACATGGTTGAACGCTAACGCCTCTGTGCTGCAAGGGGGAGACCGTGGCGGCCTTTGTCTGGGAAACGCCGCGTGGCTATCACCACGGTGCGGAAGGGAACCGGTGCCACACGGGGGTCACGTATCGGGTGGCCAATGACACAGGATCTACGCTGTGGGGATGAGCGAAGCGGCCAAGTCCCCCGGTCCCCCCTCCCACCCCAGAACCGCACTGGTCACCGGAGCCTCGAGCGGTATCGGGGAGGAGTACGCCCGCAGGCTCGGCCAGCGCGGCTACGCCCTGGTCGTGGTCGCCCGCAGGGGCGAGCTCCTCGAAGGCTTGGCGGCGGACGTACGAGAACGCTGCGGAACGGACGTGGAGGTCCTCTCCGCCGATCTGGGCACCCCCAAGGGTGTGGCCGCCGTCGCCGACCGCCTCTCCGTGGACGGCGCCGGGGACCTCGCCCCGATCGACCTCCTGGTCAACAACGCTGGCCGCGGTGACGGCGGCGCGTTCACTGACCAGGATCCCGACGAGATCGACGCCATGCTGGACCTCAACGTCCGCGCGGTCCTCCAGCTGACCCGCGCGGTCCTGCCGGTCCAGCTCGCCCGTCGCGCCGCCGGTTCGGACCACAAGCTGGGCGTGGTGAACGTGTCGTCGATGGCGGGCGAGATCCCCGCCAATCCGGGCGGCTCCGTCTACGGTGCGGGCAAAAAGTTCGTCACGCTGTGGAGCGAGAGCGTGGCCGCCGAGGTGCGCAAGCAGGACGTGCACGTCACCGCGGTCCTGCCCGGCTTCGTGCGTACCGACATGACCCGGGGCGTTCAGGAGCAGGGCATGCCCGAGTTCGCCTTCGTCCCCAAGGAGCACATCGTCCGCGATTCCCTGCGCGCCTGGTCGGTGGGGCGCCCGGTGGTCATCCCCGGGGGCCAGTACAAGGCCGCCGACGGCGTCCTGCGGATCCTGCCCAGGGCCCTGGTCCGGGCCGTCGCCCGCCGTATGGCGTGACTCGGGGCACCGGCGGCTCTTGCTGAGGCTCCCCGTCCCCGGTTGGTCACCGGTGGCTGGAAGCACCTAGGGCGTGTTCGGTGGATGCTGCCCGTCGCGAGCGGCGTATCCAGTGGTGCTGGCACAAGGCCGAAGAAGGAGTTCCCCTGCTGTGCGCTGCCTCGCAAGCTCGGCAGCATCGCACAGCGGGGGCCCGCCCGGGTTTGGCTGTCGACTGAGAGATGCGCGGTGACAGTGCCGCTGGGGCGACGCGCAGCAGGGTATGTGTCCGCTGAACATGCCCTAGAGCGGGAGGAAGGCGGTTCCGGGAGGCAGTGCCCCTGCATACTACAAGGGACGGTAATCTCGTGGACGCCCAGCTCCACCCCGTCGAAAGGCCCCCCATGAGTCGCAGCGTGCTGGTCACCGGTGCCGCCCGGGGCATCGGCCGGGCGGTGGCGACCGCCTTCGCCGAGGCGGGCGACCGGGTGGCGGTGCACTACGGCACCCGACGCTCGGAGGCGGAGGCCACGCTTCAGGGGCTGCCCGGCGACGGACACGTCCTGGTCGGAGCGGACCTGCGCGACCCCGAATCCACCGCCTCTCTGGTCGATCGGGCCATCGAAGGGCTCGGCGGGGTGGACGTGGTGGTGAACAACGCCGCGGTCAACCGCCCGCACCCCATCGCCGAGACCTCCTACGAAGAATGGCTCTCAGCCTGGTCGGAGACCGTGGACGTCAACGTGTACGGGGCCGCGAACGTGTCCTACCTCGCCGCCCGGCACATGATCGACCGGGGCACCAAGGGCCGCATCGTCAACATCGGCTCGCGCGGCGCCTTCAAGGGCGAACCGGACCACCCCGCCTACGGTGCCAGCAAGGCCGCCCTGCACTCGATGGGCCAGTCGCTGGCGGTGGCCCTGGCCCCGCACGGCATCGCGGTCGCGTCCGTGGCCCCCGGCTTCGTCGAGACCGAGCGCGTCTCCGAACGCCTCACCGACCAGGTCCGCGCCCAGAGCCCGTTCGGCCGCGTCGCGGGCCCCGAGGAGGTCGCCTCGGCGGTGCTGTACCTGGCCTCTCCCGAAGCCGAGTGGTCCTCCGGCGCCGTCCTGGACCTGAACGGCGCCTCGCACCTGCGCTGACGGTCCCGTTTCTCCTTCGGAACCGACACGGTGGCCGCAATCTCCTGAGAGTCAGGGTGTCGCGACCACCGTTAGAACCCAAGCACGGCCCGGGGCCGCTTCTGTTGTGGGGTTCAGTCGTCGAGGTCGACGCGCACGCCGTCCTCGAACATGCTTTCCCCGTTGACGAGCATGTGGTCGATCTCGGTGTCCTCGCTGATGTCGTAGACCAGGGTCGCTTCCGCGGCCTGGCCGGGGTTGAGCTGGTCGATGAACGTCGCGTCCGCGGAGGCGCTGATGTCGTACTCGTACATCGACCCCGCCTCATCCATGAGGACCTGGTCGCTCCCGCTGAGGTGCTCCGCCGAGGAGCTGATGTTCTCGGCGGTCAGCTCAACGACGACGTACTCGCCGCGGGGCTCCTGGGTGAGCCCGAACTCGTCCTCGATGCTGGTGACGCCGTACTCGATGGAATGGACGGTGAACTCGAAGGATCCGTGCTCGAAGGTGTCGCCGAGCTCGTGGGCGGCATCGCCCTCTTCCTCGCCGTCGCCGCCATCGCCGTTGTCGGCCTCGGCCACCTCGGTGGCCTCATCGCCGTTGTCGGTGTCGGTGCTGGCGATCATCAGCACGCTGCACCCGCCCATCAGCAGTACGACGAGCACGGTCGGGATGCCGCACCCGAGACCGATCTTGGCGCCGGTGGACATGCCCTTCTTCGGAGGCTGGAAGGGGGGCTGCTGGGGCTGGGACATGGGTCTGCTCCGGTTCCGTGTGTGGGACGCACGAGACGTGCGCGAAGGGGTGCGCTTGGCCCACCCCTCACTTCTCGATCACGTTCACGGAGTTAATCATAGTCTGTGAATATTGCCAACCACTATTTTGGTAGCCATGTGAACACTCACTGAAGTAGGCGGACATCCATAGTGTGTATAGTCGTGTGGTCACGGCCGCAGAAGACGGACAGGGGGCACTGTGGACACGGAGGGCGTGGAGGTAACCTCGGCTGACATCGCCAGACTGGCCGGGGTCAAGCCGACCGCGGTGAGCAACTGGCGCCGGCGCCACGACGACTTCCCGCGCCCCGTCGGAGGCACCGAGCGCAGCCCGCGCTTCGACCTCGCCTCCGTGGAGCACTGGCTCTCCGCACGCCACCAAGCACCCATCGACCCCGAACAGCGCCTGTGGCAGGCTTTGGAGTCCGTACGCGGCGACCTGAACGCCGGGGACGCGCTAGGACTGGTCGGCCTGCTCCTCCTCCACCTGCACCGACGCCCCGGCGCCGAAGTCCCCAGCACACCCGAGGGCCTGAGCGGCCTGTTGGACGCGGGCGAGGACGACGTCCTCTCCGCCCTGGGAGAGGGCGTACGTGAACCGGCCGTCTCCCGCCCCCGCCCAACCCTCACACCCCGCTTGGTGAACCTGCTGCTCACCGCCGCCCGCACAGCGGCCGCCCACGGCGCCCAAGCCACCTTCGACTCCCTGCACCACCGGCTCGACCAGGCCATGCGTACCGGCTCCCACGCGCTCTCCCCCGCCCTGGCCGACCTCATGGTCCGCCTCAGCGACGCCCCGGGCGGGGTCGTGGCCGACCCCTCCTGCGGCCGGGGAGAGCTCCTGCTCGCCGCAGCCCGGGCCGAACCGCGCACCCTGTGGGGACAGGACCGCGACCCCGCCCAGCTGTGGGTCGCGATCCTGCGGTTGGCCTTCACCGAAAACACTCCCGCTGTGGATATACACACCGCCGACGCGCTCCGCGAACCGGTGTTCACACTCGGCGCCGCCGACGGTGTGGTGTGTGCTCCCCCCTTCGGAGACCGCAACTGGGGCTCGGACGGGGTCGCTGACGACCCCCGCTGGGTCTACGGGGTCCCGCCGAGGCTGGAGTCCGACCTGGCGTGGGTGGAGCACTGCCTGGCCCAGGTCCGCCCCGGCGGCACCGCGGTGGTACTGATGCCCCCGGCCGCGGCCCGCCGCCCCTCCGGCCGCCGCATCCGCCGCACCCTGCTGCGTGCGGGCGCCCTGGCCGGAGTGGTGTCCCTGCCGGCGGGCCTGGCCGCCCACCACACGGTCCCCCTGCAGCTGTGGATCCTGACCCGGCCCGCGGACGCATCCGCACCGCCCGGCCCGGTCCTGTTCGTCGACCACGCCACCTCACCCGGAAACGCCTCCGGCGGGGGCTCCGAACACGAGGTCCTGTCCCGGATCCACGACCTGTGGGCCCGGTTCCGCCACGACCCCGCCGGTTTTCCCGAGCGCCCCGGTCTGGCCCGCGCCGTCGAGGCGGCCGACCTGGTGGACGAAGACGTCGACCTCACCCCGGGGGTCCACCTGCCCGTGCGCCGGTCTCCGCACGATGCCGCCCGGGAGTTCACCGAGCGGCGCACGCTGCTGGAGAGCGCGATGGAGCGCCTGCGCGACCACCTCTCCGAGCTCACCGCTCCCCAGGACCGACCCGGGCCCGCCCCTGGTAGCGACACCCCTCCCACCCCCACGGGGAGCGCGGGCTCAGGCGCGGGCCCAGGTACTGTCACTGGCTCAAGCTCAGGCATGGTCACGCTCGGCGAACTGGCCAAGGCCGGGTCGGTGACGATCCGCAGGGTGGCGCGCCGGGGAGGATCGGAACCCGCCCAGACGGTGTCGGCGCGCGTGATCGAACCGGAGGACGTCGCCACCGGGAGCCCCGCCTCCCGCGTCCGCCCCGTGGACGCCGACCCGATGCGCAACCCCCCGGTCCAGGAGGGCGACGTCCTGGTTCCCGTCTCCCTCGACCGCCCCATCGCCCGAGTGGCTACCGAGGCCGACGTCGGCGCCTACCCGGCGCCCGGCATGTACGTGGTGCGCACCAACCCCGCGGCGGTCGACCCCTGGTTCCTGGCCGGGTTCGCGACCAGCGGCGACGAGGCCGAACACCTGTCGCGGGTGAGCAGCACCCGGGGGCACCTTCGCGTGGATCCCTCCCAGATGCGGTTGCCCGTCCTGCCCCTGACCGAACAGCAGCGCCTCGGGGAACGCTTCCGCCGGGTGCGCCTCTTCGAGTCCGCCGTGCGCGAAGTGGCCCTCCTGGGTGAGGAGTTGGGGGCCGGAGCCGTGGACCTCATCGCCCGGCAGACGGGGACCGAAACCGGCTGAGGTCAGCCGGAACACCACCGGACCGTAACCGCGGCCCTCCCCTCCGGGTAGCTACGGCTCCCACCACAGCAAATCCGGGAAGCGGAAGTACGAACCGCCGGTTTAAGGCGCCTGAACGGCGGATTTTCCGGTGGGCCACGAGGGTTTGGCCAACGCCCAAAAACGCCTTTCGGCGGCCTTCTTCCCACGATGTCCGCGAAACCGCACCACAGCCGCGCGGTCGCGCTGTACAAGAGAGGGGCACGCAGCGCGAGGAGAATGTCGGGGGGCACGCATGGCATCCCATGGCCCGGAGGGGCCGTCCCACCGCCGGTTCGCGGCCAGGCCGGTGTCCCTGCTACCCACCGAGGAACTCTCCCGCAGAGCGTTGGAGTCCCCGCTGCTCAGCTCCGTCATCGCCCTCGCGCGCTGGTGCGGACCGGTCACACCCGTGGACGCGGACGGTGTACCGGACCTGGACGACGCACGCTCCGCGATCGCTGAGGTCGGGCTGTGGCCCCGTGCCCTGTGCCGGGACACCGACCGGCGGGAAGCCTGGGTCCGGCAGATCACCTGCATCAGCCAAGCGGAGGAGTTCCTCGTCTGCTGGCGGGTCGCCCGGTACCTGGGCCTCATCGAATGCGCGGTCGGCCAAGCCCGGCCGGCCCCGGAGCTGGAGGACTGGGTCGGCTCCACCGGACGGATCCTGCACTGGTGGACGCTCGCCTTCCACGAGTGCGTCGAACGCTCCCTGCGCGGTACCGCCGGGCTCGAACCGCACACCACGCTGAGCCGCCTCTACGAGTCACCCAACGGGGCCCTCGTCCCAGTGCAGCTGGCGACCCAGGAAGTCCTGCCCGCGCAGGAGGCCCACTACCTTCCGTTCCGCTGCCACGCCTGGAGCACCGCCCTGCTCACCCGCGCCCTGTGGCAGCTCAACGAAGCCGGGGCGGTCGCCATGGGGTGGGACGCCCCCTGGTCCGGACCCGCCCCACCGCACAGCCAGCGTCCGGGGCCGGCGTGGGTTCAGCTCACCGACCTGGGGCGGTTCGGGATCCGTCAGATCCTCCTCGCGCAGGAACACCCGGCACCGCTGACCGAGGAATTCGTCCAACTCGACGCCGACGCCTTCCTCGACGCCCTGTCCAGCTTCTCCCCCGACGGCCAACTCGTCGCGCTCACCGCGTGGCTGGACGCCCGGCCCCCGGAGCGCGCGCTGCGGGAGATCGTCTCGGTGGCCTCCGGTCCCGGGCTGGCCCTGCGCCGCTGGAACGCCACCCTGGCGCTGGGCACCATCAGCTCCCAGGTCGACGCGGAGCTGCGCAGCCTGCTCCACGAACGCGACCCGACAGTGGCGAGCATGGCCTCGGTCGTCCTTTTGGCGTCACAGATGCTCTCGAAGCCCGAACGGGCGAGGCTGACCTCCGATTACGGCCACTGGACCGCCATCGACATGTTCGCGGCGGCCACCGCGCTGGGTGAGACCGGGCTCAAGACCTTCCTGAGCTCCGAAGCGGCCGAGGGCATCGACCGGTTCCTGCTCAACGACATCGACCGGCTCTGGCACCCGGAACACCCCGATACCCGCCAGGTCCTGCGGATCCTGAGCCAGCACCACCCCGACCCGTCGATCGCGGCCCGGGCCCGCGCGGTCCAGGCCCACGCCCCACCGGCCTGATCCCGCGGAGCGGACCGGCCCGGGGACCTCCGCCGGGCTCCGGCCCGCCCAAGACCTCCCCCATGGGACCGCACGGTCCCGGCACCAACGCGGCCTCCTCCCCGGCCAGGCGGGGCCGGTTCCGTGCGGGGGGCGGTCGACCGTCACGGTCGACCGCCCCGCCACCGGGAACACCCGGTCAGAAACCCGGCCGGAACACCGGCCAGGGAACCGGTCAGGAAGCCGAAGCGCGTTCTTCCTGCCTCTGTTCGGCCTTGCGCCGCCTGCGTCGCAGCACCACGAGCCCGAAGAACAGGGCCGCCACCATCGTCACGGCCATGATGGCCAGGAAGCCCAGCGGTCCGACCAGCGGACTCACGATCAGCGGAATGGCCGCCGCGGTGACCAGGCCACCACCGAAGAACGGCTCGAAGACCAGCTGCTTGTAGCCGAACGCCGGGTAGGCGGGCGTCTTGACCTCGGGGTCGACCACGCGCATCAGCACCATGCCGGTGGCGGTGACGCCGAGGGACTGGCCGAACTCACCGATGCCCCGCTCGAACCAGAAGTTCGGCATGATCCGCGGCGCCAGGACGAGGAAGGCGAACAGGGACCACAGGACGCCCGACAGGGACAGGATCGCGAACGCGGCGATGTTGTCGGCGATGGCCTGCAGGGACAGGGTCGCCATGGCGGCGATGATCAGCACGTCCAGGGACATGCCCTGGATGCGCTCCACCGACTTCTCGTCGACGATGTGGTTCTTGTCGAACCGGTCGATGAACATCTGCACGATGATGCCGCCGATCATCGCCAGCGGGAACAGCGGCACGTAGGCCATGACCTCGATGGCGTCGGCCCACAGGACCTGCTCGATCCACTGCAGGGCGGACAGGATCAGCTGACCGACGAGTACCGCCAGGCCCACCAGGCTGAAGTGCAGGGTCAGCGGGTCCATCGACGAGGGGTGGACCGTCATGGTCGAACCGGGGGTGCGGTTCTCACGCTCGACCAGGCCGGCCTGTTCGCGTGCGGTGCCCTTGTTGTCGGCGGAGATGACGCTGGTCTTGTTGCGGCGCGCGCCCCAGTTGATGAGGATGATGCCGATGATCACGCCGGAGAGCAGACCGACGGTGGCCATGCCCAGGGCAAGGTCCTGCCCCTCGGCCCAGCCGACCTGATCGAAGGTGTTGCCCAGCCCGGCGGCGGTTCCGTGGCCCCCGAGGAAGCCGATCTCGATGAGCGCGCCGGAGATCACCGGGACGTTGAAGAACGGGGCCAGGACCAGCAGTGCCAGCAGCAGACCGATGACGTACTGTCCGGCGGCCACGGTGATACCGAAGGACAGGTTGGGTCCGGCCAGATCGACCGCTTCGCGCATCTTGGGCATCCGTTTGCCCAGGAAGAGGCTGGCGAAGACCACCGAGATGAGCAGACCGGGCAGCGCGGCCCAGACCGACATGATGTCGACCCCGAAGAGCCCGCCCTCGGCGGCCCGCTCCGCGAAGCCCACCGCGACACCCCGGTCGGCGAGCAGACCCATGACCCAACCGAAGACGTCAGGACCCAGCAGCAACGCGATACCGCCACCGATGATCGAGCTCGGCAGGTACAGCTTCTGCGTCAGCTTCCACTTGACGCGGACTAGCTTCGATACCAGCAGCAACACCCCCAGAAGGAGGAGCGCGAGGCCAACGGTGTCAGGGGACATTTCTACCTCTCAATACGGTCCCGCGGTCGTGCGGCGGCACAGGTGTGCCCGTGCGCACGCGCAGGTGCTGGGGCATAGGTGTGCCCCAGTGCGCGCACGGCAGCGCGGCGGCACTGCGCGGAACGCGCGGTTGCACAGGGGCTGTGGCTGGGAGGTAGATCGCGCACGGAAGTGGCTCAACTAACGCGAACGCTCGGGGAATCCTACACACGGTGTCGAAGTGGCAAAGACATCCTTTGCCCGCGTTCAGTCACGAACCGCCGATACGGCATCAGGGCTGCACAAACACCCCTGGGACCGGTAGGGAATCGGCCCAATCGCGGGAAGCACTGCGGCTGACACCTTCACGCTCCTCCAGGCCCACACCGCCCCGCGGCGACTTCCCCCAAAGTCCGGGAACACACACCGCACCCATGGGAAATCACGGTGAGGATCATCATGCCGCCACCGAGAAACCGACGTCAGTCACACGAACCGTCGAACAGCCTCCGCGCCACCTCGACCAGCTTTCGGTGCCGCGCCTCCTCAGGCCCCACCATGACCACCGCGTCCGCCCCCTTCCGGTCGGCACCGTCCGGAACCAGCCCCAGTGTGGCCCGCACCGCGGCGAGCGTCCCGGCACCGGCAGGGGCCCCGTCCAGGACCCCCTCGCGCAGGTGCGTCGACAGCGCCCAACCGGTCTCAGTGGCCGCACCGGAGAAGACCAACCCCAGCTCCTCCGCCTCACACAGCGCCCGCAAGACCCGGTCCACCGCATCCGTTTCGGCCTCGACCATCGGCTGGTACCACTTGGCCGCCTCCACCAGCCACGCAGCGCCCGACCGCAGTTCCATCCCGGCCGCGCGTTCCTGCACCAGGCGCTCTCCGATCACCCCGGTACTGGTCCCCCACGGCAGGTCCCTCAACGCACGGGCCAATGCCCACCGCACTCGAGCGCCCCGCGGCTCCCGCGCGTGACCACCGGGGAAAGGATCCTCCGGGGCCGGCCACCACAACGCGGCGTCCGACAACCGGGCCCACGCCTCGACCAGCGACGCCAACCTGACCTCCGTGGAGTAGGCCGACCAGACGTCGGCCTGGTCGGAAAGCCCGACCCGGCCCCCTTCGGCGGCCAGCAGCCCGAGCACCGCCCCCGCCTCCACCCACACCCGGGCCAGGTCCGCGTTCCCACCCGCCGCCTCGGTGAGCCGCTGGCGCTCCCGCACCATCAGCAGCCCGTCCTTGCGCAGGCGCGGCGGACGCTCCGCGACCGCGGCCAACAGCCTGGTGTCCGCCCCGGCCAGAGCGGTCAGCGCCCAACGCGACCCTTCGGCCAGGCCCTCCTCCCCATGGCGCAGCATCTCGTCCAGCGGAACGCCCACCACCGCCTGCGGGGCCGTGCTGAACGGCCAGGGGTGAGCGCTCCGGATGGCCAGCGCCACCTCCCTCGGCATCTGCATCACGCGGCTGCCCGCCTCCCAAGGCAACAGCAGGCCGCGCTCGACCATCCAGTCGACCTCCGGGTCATCCGATCCGTCCACGGGGATCTGAAGGCGGTCACCGTTGCCGTACAGGTCGTAGGAATCCACCTCCGAACCCAGGAACGCGAAACCCATCAAGCGGTGCCACACGTCGTGCGAGGCACTGCGCAGCACCTTCTCGACCCGGTCCGGTGTGCTCAGGAACCGCCTGACCGCGGATTCGAGGGAATTCCAGTCCCCGGTGGGGTCCAGCCCCAGAGTCAGGGCGACCCTGCGCAGGCTGGGAAAGTCGAGCTCGTCCAGGCCCTGCTCGAGCTCGGGCGGCGCCGCGGGCACACCGAACTGGTACTCGGCGTCATCGAGCAGGTGGTATCCGCCCTTACCGTCCGGCCACAGGATCGCCAGGTCGGTCAGGGCCTCGATCGCCTCCTCGGCCCTGACCCGCGCGAGCCCCGGCCGTTCGGCACCCACACCCGCCAGGACGTCCTTATGGCTCACCGGACCCAATCTGCCACCGGTCATCAGGAAATGCCCTCCGGGCAGCTCCCGAGGGGGCATGTCGCCGTGCCCCGGCCGGAGGCCCTTGTGGTCCTCCGCCACACCTACCACCGCGTAGATGAGCTGCTGCTGCGCCAGGACGAGCCGTTCGAAGACGAGGGGGCGGTAGGCCAGGAAGGCGAGCAGGTCGACAACGGTCTCAGGTGTGGCCCGGTCAAACCTGACCGCCCCCTCCGAGAGGGAAGCGAGCAGGTCGGCGATCCGCTCGGGAGACATCGAGCGGATATGGGACTCCAACGCTGCAAGACGATCCATGCGTTTACACTAGACACTCCCGAGCACAAGGTGCACGCACTGTCCACAGGCCGCCGAACGCCCCCCGGCCCCACGGCACCCGGGACACATCCGGAAAGCCCCGCTCCCGGCTTCGTACCAATCTGCGCGAAACCGTCCCGCCACCCCGCGCCAGGGCGATAGAAGAGGTGTTCAAGCACTACCCCAGAAGAGAAACCGGGAGCGGACGTGCCCTCTCAAGACCCGTCGAACCCGGAGCACCCACCCCTCTCCGCCAGGCCCGTGTCACTGCTCCCCGTCGACGCCCTCGCCCGCATGGCGCTGGACACCCCACTGCTCTGCGACGCCCTCAGCTTGGCCCGCTGGAGCGCACCAGGCACACCGGTCACCCACCACGGGGTGCCCGGCATCGACGACGCGCGCACCGCGATCACCAGATTCTCCCTGTGGCCCCACGACCTGCCAGGGCGGGCCGCCGAGCGCACCACGTGGCTCGGCGGCCTGCACTCCGCCACCGACGTCGCCCACTTCGTCGTCCCCTGGTCCACCGCCCTGCGCCTGGGACTCATCGAGATCGACTCCTCCGAGGCACGCCCCGTCCCCGACCTGGAACAGCGGGTACGCGACCCGCACCAGGTCCTGAACTGGTGGTTCCGGGAGTTCGAGCACACCATCGAGAACGCCCGCGGCGACCTCGACCACCCCGAAACCCCCACCCCCGGCACCACAGGACCAGACCTCCTCCCCGGTGTCCTGCGCTATCTCTACGAGGCCCCCGACGGCGCCCGGCCCAGCCTCGAAACCCTCGCGCCGGAGGCCCTCACCTCACCCGACCCAGCCGCACCCCGCGTCACCGACTATCTGCTGCACGTGCTGTGGCAGCTCTCCGACACCGGCGCCGTCGCCCTGGACCACCACCCGTCCAGCACACCGGCGCGGGACGGCCACGACCGCTGCACCGCCGAGCTCACCGCACTGGGCCGCTACGGGGTCCGCAGGCTCCTCCTCGAAGTGGGGATCCACGCCCCGCTCGTGGACACCCTCGCCGAGGCCGGGGCCGCCCGCTTCCTGGACGCCCTGTCCGTGCTCCCCTTCGAGGAACGGCTCGCCGAGGCCGGCCCGTGGCTCGACCTGCGCGGTCCCCCCGAGGCCCTACGCCAGATCTCCGCGGTGGTCTCCGGCCCGGGCCTGGCCCTGCGCCGCTGGGTGGGCACCCAGGTCCTCAACACGACCAGTTCCGAACTCGAACCAGACCTGCGTTCCCTGCTGCACTCACCCCTGCCCGCCGTGGCCAGCATGGCGGCGATCGTCCTGCTCTCCTCCGGGATGCTCAGCCAACGCGGCATCGACCGGCTCCTCAGCGAACACGGCCCCTGGGTGGTCATCGACATGGTCGCCGCGGCGATGGCCCCGGACAACGCCGACCTGACCGACTTCCTCTCCTCGGAGGGCACCCCCGACGTCGAACAGACCGTTCTGGAGGCCCCCGACCACCTCCGGCTGCGCACCCACCCCGACGCCCTACCCGTCCTGGATGCCTTGGGTCGGCAGCACCCCGATCCCGCCACCGCCGCCAAGGCGCGCGATCTGGCCGCACGACTGCGCCCCGAGACATGAGCGCGGCCGACCGCGCCGGGCGGCCCGCACCCGACCGCGCCGGGAATACGCTCCGGTAAGCCTCGCTGGATCCCGTGGTCAGCCGCGCTGGGCCAGGGAGGTCAGCATCGGGCCGAACTCCTCGTCCGCGGTGTGCAGCGAGACCGACTTGGCCTCGTGGTCAAGCGTGACACCCACGGCACGCAGGTCCAGCGGCTCCCCCTGGCCGCGCCCGCGCGAGTTCGGGTGCCACCAGTACAGCTGCGCGCTGATCGGCTTCTCGGCTTCGGCTGCGAAGCGCTCGGCGATCTGCTGCATATGGTCCATCGCCGCGACCGGGTGCCCCTGGCCGAGCGGGTGCGCGAGAATCACTTCGGGCACGGGAAAGGCCACGACGGCACCGTAGGGCGACTCGCCAAGGTAGCGGTCCAGGGCGTGCGCGTGGGCAGCTACGTAGGGGTGCTGACCGCCGATGTGCATGACCTTGGCGCCGTTGTACTCGTGTTCGCTCACCTCCACGGGCTCACTCAGCGCGCCGCTCACCGCCTCGGCGAAGACCTGGCCGTCAGGGCGCCCCGACTGCTCGTGGGCCGCGCGCGGCAGGGGCTGGAGTGAGTCGGGGCTGTCGATGACCACGGTCTGCCACAGCCCCGGAGCGACCTCCCGGGTCACCAGCTGTTCCATCACGCCCTCGGGGAAGGCGTTGACGGGGTAGAGCCGGACCCTGAGCTGCCCGGCGGGCTGGGCCGCGCTGTCCTGTGTGGCCTGCGCGAGCTGATCCAAGGCAGAACGGGAGAAACCTGACGCGTGCTGGGCGATCTGTTCGGGGGTGGCTCCGTCCAGCGCGGAGCGGAAGCCGCTGATATCCGTGCTGGCGCTGTTGCCGTCGGTGAGCTGGATGACGAGGGTGTTCGCGTCCTGGAACCCGGCCTCGACCCCGGCCTCCCGGAAGGCCGCCACCAAGGAGTGGGCCACGGGGTCACCGGGGCCCTCCGGGCCCTGGGTGCCGGGGATCTGTGGGCCCGCACCGCCCTGAGTTTGGGGGTCGGGGGACGGCTGGCCCTGACCACCCTGGGGTTGGGCACCCGGGGTTCCCCCCAGGAGGCCGCGCTCCTGAGCGTTGCGGGCCATGAAACCCGCGAAGTGGGCGGCGAGCCCGCGCCGCCGGCCCTCCGGGGAGACGATCGCGTTGTCGAAGGTCTCGGCCAGGCCGCTCTCCAGAAGGACGCCGGCGCCGGGGACGGACACCCGCAGTCCGGTCGGCCGGAGGTACTCGGCGTGCAGGCCCTCGCGGGCACAGGCCTCCACCAGCGCGGCACCGAAGTCCGCGGCCATCCTCCCCTCGTCCATCTGCTGGGCCTGGTGCAGCCGGGAGCGCATCCAGTCCGGGATCTGGTCGTCCGCGCGCGGGAAGCGCCGCATCTCCTGCAGGTAGACCAGCGGGTTCGGCTCGGGCGAGATCTCGGGCTGGGTGTCGTGGTTGTACTCGACGTTCATCTGGCCGGAGTGGTGGACCGAGACGAGCATCGAGAGCCAAGTGCCCTTGCCCTCTTGGAACCCCGCCTGCTTGAGGACGTCCACCTTGCCGGGGACGTCGTCCGGCACCTGGATCTGCCGGACCTGGCCGTCAGCCCCCTGCACCGCCAGCATGCCGTCGTCGAGGGCGCCGATCGGCCGGGCCAGATACGTGAGCTGCTGCCAGCCCTCCGGTACAGCCGAGACCAGGGACCGGGCGAGGTCCTGGACGAACTCGCCCTGTTCCATGGGGCTGAGGTTGCGGGGGTCCATATGGGTGGCTCCGTGTCCGTTCGGCGGTGTTCCCGAGTCCTTCCTACCGGGTTCAGCGGACCGGCAGTACCCGGTAGACCACGGGACCCCCCGGCGACCGGCCCCGAACACCGCCGTGGCGGGTTGTCCACAGGTCTTCAGCGGGATCGCGGCGTTCGTGGCATGTTGGTTGTGGGGCCCCGTTCCCCCGCTCCTGGGCCCGTTCCGTACTATCCGGTTGTCCCTTTGTCGGTTCTCGATGTACCGACTATCAACCTGTCCGGTGAAACCGAATCGCGCATCTTTACGATGTAGATTCCCTATATTCCCCTTCGCCCGATTCCAGGTGCGACAGCTCCTCGCACCACAGACTTTCACCACCCGACGCTCCGCGTCGTGCCGGGCACCAGTGCGCTAGTCGAGTGCGTCGAGGTAGGTCCAAGCGCCCTCGTGGCGCAGGAACCGGCTGTGCTCTCGGAGTTCACCCTCGCGGCCCCGTTCCCGGAAGACCGCGCGGAACTCGACCGTTCCCTCGTTGTGGAAGGGCGTGCCCTCACCCGTGCGCACGATCTCCAGACGCACCCACTCCGTCGCGGGGTCCAGGCCCACCTCGGCTGGCCGCGTCGAGGGATGCCAGGAGCGGAGGAGGTAGGCCTCGTCACCGACCGCGAAGGCGCTGTAGCGCGAACGCATCAGATCCTCGGCGGTGGCCGCCTTGGCGGAACCGTCGTGCAGCCGGCCGCAGCAGTCATCGAACCCCTTCGGCCTTCCGCAGGGGCAGGACGCGGCGCTGGAACGGGACGGCCGGGTACGCGGGCTGTGCTTCGACATCCCACCATTGTGACGGCTGCCCGCCACCCCACCGTCCGGGTAGAGGGGAAACCGGACCGGAGCACGGTGTCACCCGGCGGGATAGGGTGCCGCGTATGCGACGCGACCCCCTGGCACAGCGCTCCGCCGACGCGGTACTGGCCGCCACGGGCCAGGCGCGGAGAGAGTTCGACGACGCGCACACGTGGCTGATCAAGGCTCTCGAGGGCACCCTCAACCCGGTCTCAGCGGAGGTCTGGGCGTTGGACCGCGACCTCGAACACGTGCTGCTGGTCCGGCACCGCTGGCGCGGCTGGGTCTGTCCCGGCGGCTCCGTCGACCCCGGGGAGAGTCCGCGCGAGGCGGCCGCCCGGGAGTTCCACGAGGAGACCGGCCTGCGCGCGGAGCCGTCGACCATACCGTCCGTGGCATGTGTGCGCTCCTACCGCGCGGACTGGGATCCCACCCTGGGACTGGCCTACACAACGATCGTCGACCGCTCACTCCCCCTGTCCGGCGAGTCCGGACAGCCGACCGCGTGGTTTCCGCTTGCGGCCCCCTGGGACGGCGCGTTCCCCGAAGACCGGGACCGGATCCGGGAGTACATACGCCACCTCGACCACACCGGTGTCCGCCGCAACCGAACCTGAACCGAAAAACGAAGGCGAACTGTCAGCGACCACCTCTAACGTGGGAACCGATCCCGTTCCACAACGTGGGAGGCCCTCCGTGCCCCGGCCTGTCGACTTCCGGCTCACCGAACTCGTACCCGCCCTCGACCGGACCTGTGACGACCTGGCCGCCGGAGCACTCGCCCACCCGCTACTGCCGGACGAGTGGTGGCGCAAGCTGCGCCTGCCCCTCGTCCTGGGCCGGGTCGGCGCCGACCACATCGCCTCCGGGCTGGCCGACCTCGCGCTCGCGCGCTGGTCGGGGCAGGCGCTCGGCGAGGTCATGCCCGCCCTGTACGTGTCGGGGCCCGAGGGCGGGGAGGAGTGTTCGGCGGGGCACCGTTTCCTGGCGGCCCCGCTGGGGTCACTCACCGACGACCTCGGCGACGGCCGCGCCCTGGGACGGATCCGGGACGCCTTCCGCACCGCCCTGGGCCAGATCCCCCAGGAGCATCCGCACGAACCTCCCGCGCCGTCCCCTCCGGCCACAGACCTAGGACCGGGAAGCCCCGAGCACCGGGAGTACTCGGTGGCGGGCGACGGTCGATCCGGTCGCGACCTTCTCCTCTCCTCAGTCGACGCCTGGTTCGCCGGCCTCGGCGAGCGGCGCCGGGCCGTCTCCTCCCGCCGAGTCTTCACCAATTCCCCCGACACCCTGGACGCGATCGGCGCGGACTTCGGGGTGACCCGGGAGCGGATCCGCCAGATCCACCGCCAGGTCGTACAGGACCTGCACGCCTGGTCCGAGTCACCCTCCGGTGCGCGGCTGGGGGGCCACGTCGCCGCCGTCGCCGAGGGACTCGGCGCCGCCGCACCGGTGGAGACCTTCTGGTCCTCGCACCCCGAACACTCCGTTGCCGTGCCGTCCCTCGGTGTCCCCCTCGGTCAGATCGTCCTCGCTCTGCTCCCCGAGCACCGCGTGAACGGGGACTGGCTGCTGACCGGGGACGTCCACGACCTCGCCGAGCGGTTGACGGACCTGTTGGAGTCCAAGACCGCCCTCCCTCTCTCCGAGGCCCTGGAACTGGCCCGCGAATGCGGGGTCGCCCCCCGGCACGCCCGTGCCTGGCTGGAGTCCCAGCCGCACGCCCACGTCGTGGCGGACAGCCTCGTCCACTGGGGGCGCAGCCTCCCCGACAAGGCATACGCGGTCCTGTCCGCCTTGGAACGACCTCTGCACGTCGACGAACTGGTCTCGCACATCGGCGGTGACTTCAACGAGGCCGGTTTCCGCGACCGGATCCACAACGACGCCCGCCTCATGCGGCGGGACCGCCGCGTGTTCGGGCTGCGTTCTTGGGGCGGCGAGGAGTACTTGGGCGTCGAGGCGACGATGCGCCGCGAACTCGAGCGGGTCGGCGGTGAGATGCGCGTCAACGAACTCGCCGAGCTCATCTCCGGCCGGTTCGACGTGACCGAGGGTTCGGTGCGCTCCCTGGCGGCGGGCAGCGAGTTCGACCGGCCCCGCCCCGGCTGGGTCGCGATCCTCGACGGTCCGGATCCAGCCACCAACACATCGTACCGCCCCCGTCGCGGGGTGGAGCGGACCCGCCGGTGCTTCCGCGACAGCGAGGGCGCCTGGTGGCTGCGCTTGGACCTGAACGCCGAACACCTGCGCGGGTCGGGGTTCCCCGTCCCCAGCGGTTTCGCCGCAAGCGTGGGCATGTACCCGGGCGTGCGGATGCCCGTGCGGATCGACGGGCGCGAGACCACCGTGACCTGGAAGAACCAGCCGCTCATGAGTTCGATCCGTGCCCTGCTCCTACGTGAGAACGCCGCACAGGGCGACCTCGCCTTCCTCACCATCACCGAGGGCGAGGTGCGCTGCCGGGTCCTGTCCCCCGCCGTGCCGACCACGGACGGGGTCTTGGGCCGTGCCCTGCGTTTGGCCGGGATCGCCGACCCCACGCCCGATCCGCTCGCCGCCTTGGCCGATGCGGTCGGCCTGACGTCCCAGTCCTCTCGCACGCAGGTCCAGCGTCACCTCACCGACCGCGGCGACGGCGATATCCTGGCCGTCCTGGGCACCGGCCCCGGGCATGGCTGAGCCCGCCCCGTACCGCCGTATCGGCCTGGGCACCGCCACAGCACACGACCGACCGCGTCGGACGAGGGGATCCGACGCGGCCGTTCGACCGTTACGGCACCGGTATCCGGATCAGGGGCACGCGGTTCTCAGGGCCGCACGTCCCGGACGCCGAGGTCCTGGTGGCGGAAGCCACCGGGGAGGCGGACCGTCATCGGGCGCGGGACGCGGGCGCGGGATTGGCAGGGCCTTTCCGTATGGGGCTGCGATCTCCATCCACAGGATTCGTACCCAGAATCCCGTTGGGGACAAAACGCGAAACCGGCGAGTTTTCGGTCTCGCAGCCCGCGAACTGGCGAAACCGGTCAGTGGCGGGGACCACAGTGATACCGGTGGCCACTTGTGGCACACGGGTGGCGTGGTGGGACACCGAGTTGCTAGGCGTTACGGGAGAGGGTTCCGTGGGGGGAGCAGTCGTCGCACCAGAGTCGTGCGGTCCTCGCCTTCCCCGCTCACTCCCCACCCCCACCACCCGAGCGAACCCCGGGGCCCCCAGGTCCCCCAACCAAGCACCCACACAAGGAGTACAGCCCCGTGAACGTCCCTCTGTGGCTGTGGATCACGACCGTCGTCGTGATCGTCACCCTCATCTGCGTCGACTTCGTGATCGTGGCACGCAATCCACGCAAGCCCTCGACCCGTGAGGCTGCACTGTGGGTCAGCTTCTACGCGGTGCTGGCCGTGGCTTTCGGCGCCGCCCTGGCCTTCACCGCGGGGGCCGAACACAGCATCGCGTTCTACACCGGTTGGGTCGTCGAGTACTCGCTGAGTATCGACAACCTGTTCGTGCTGATCCTGATCATCGGCTCGTTCCAGGTACCGCCCGAACACCAGCAGAGGGTCCTGCTCATCGGGATCGGCCTGGCACTTTTCTTCCGCGCCCTGTTCATCGTGGCGGGCGCGGCGGCGGTCGAGGCCTATGTCGGCGTGTTCTACCTGTTCGGCGCGATCCTGCTCATCACCGCGATCAAGCTGTTGGTCTCCTCCGACCACGATGTCGGCCACGCCGAGTACAAGGAGAACGCGCTGGTGCGCAGGGTGCGGCGTGTGCTGCCCACCACCGAGCGCTACCACGGCGCCCGGATGACCGTCCGGTTGGAGGGCAAGCGCTACATCACCCCGATGCTGCTGGTGGTCATCGCCATCGGCATGGCCGACATCGTCTTCGCCCTGGACTCCATCCCGGCGATCTTCGGCATCACCCAGGAGCCGTACCTGGTCTTCACCGCCAACGCCTTCGCCCTGATGGGCCTGCGCCAGCTGTACTTCCTCATCGGCGGCCTGCTCGACCGCCTGGTGTACCTGAACAAGGGCCTGGCGCTGATCCTGTCGTACATCGGGGTGACCCTGATCCTGCACGCCATGGAGTACACCACCGACCTTCCGGTGAGCTCCCCGCCCGAGCTGGTGTCCCTGGGTGTCGTCCTGGGCATCCTGGTCGTGGTCACCGTCGCGAGCCTGGTGGTCAGCCGCGGCGGCCAGCAGCACGAGCCCTCCCACGACCCCGAACCGGACCCCCGGTAGGGCGGACCGGCCCAGGAAGGGCGGATGTGCGCGCCCCCGCGAACGCACACATCCGCCCCTGTTCGGAATCAGTCAGCCGGCTCGAACGAGCGGGACCTCTGGTCCTGCCCGTCCTGGGGTGCGCGGTTGAGGCGGACCACTTCGTCCTGCCAGTGGCGCAGCTTCCGCTGCATGCGGTTCTGGTTGTAGGACAGGGCAGCCATCGCGAAGATGGCGACGATCACCGTTCCGACCAGGAAGAACGTGATGGCGGTTGCGACGACCAGGATGATGGTGGCGTTCACGGCACCGACCTCCGATGATCCTTCGTCCTTCGGCACGCCTTCCATGGGTGGCTGCGACCGAAAGCGTGATTCGACCCGAATTGCACACGTCGAGTGACGACAATGTAGCGATACGGTGTTCTCTGCATTCTCTCTTGCTGTGAACTCGGCACCAGGCTACGCTCTGTTTCTCTAACTGAATACGTCCATTTTGGGTAGGGCAAGCGCAACCTTGTACACCCAAGGGATCCGGAGGGTTCAGCAGATGTACAGCAGCACCCGGGATGCACAGGAAGAGCACGTTCACGCACTCCGGGAACTTCGCCGGGGGATCGGGTGCACGACGGACCGGATCTTCGAATACGCCCTACTTGTACAGGCTCTTCGCACCAAGCTCGCCCCACGGGGTAGACAACCTTCGCACGAGAGTCTGATCGCGGAGATGACCAACCAGGTCCAGTCAATCAGTGACCCGAAGCACCGGGATGCAATTCTGGTCGCGCTGAACCTGGACCCCCGCTACCAGCAGCGCACTCTCGTGGATCGCCGAAGGCAGTACAACCAGGACCTATGGGAATCCAGCGACCCAGAGGTCCGAAACCTGCGGGTCGGCAATTTGCGGACGCTGGAGCGCCGTGAGAATCAGGCCATCGAGTGGATCGCCCGGAACTTGATCGACCACCGAGAGCCCTCTAGCGCACCTCATAACGACTTCTCCACCGACCGGAAACCAGCGCAGAGCGATCTCGAGATTGAAGCCATCTCGAACATCCTCTACTTCTCCGAGAGTGGGGTCCTACAGAAACAGGAAACACACAGGTGGGTGCGGGCTTCGTCGGAATATTCTACCCGGGAACTCACCGTGGCGCACTGGTACGTCAACGGAAGCCGGCCCGGAACGATCAGAATCGACAGCCTCTACGGATGCAGCGTTGCCTCACGCACGGAAACCGCCAGCGGTGAGCTGATCGCGGACCTGCGCATCTTTCGGGGTCTGCAGCCGCACCATGGACCCTATGCCTTCGGAACGGTCCTGAACATCGACAGTGACGCTCAATGTCGACCAGTCATCAACTGGCGCCCCCAATCCCACGCAACCAAGCGGATTGAGTTCCACCTGAACTTTCACAGCTCCTTCAAGCCGGTCCGCGCCTGGTGGTTCCAGTCGCGGCGGGATATCCTCGGCCATGTCGAACCGAACGCGAACGACAACCGTCACCTGGAAGAGCTGGAAGAGGGAAGTTATCTGTACCAGATTTTCGAGCATGACCACATCATTCCGAACCAAGTACACGGGCTATCCTGGGTGTGGCCCTGAATCCTCCAAGAGCGCAGCGAAATTGAGTTGAATTGCGAATAGTAGTTGACGACGGATAGGGATACGGGCACCCGACGGCCACTCTCCCCGGTCGCTCCGTCTATGCCCGAGCCGCTGTCCATACTTCTCCGCACCGGTCGTGCACCGACTTTTGACCCGTCCACTCGAATTTGATGACCCATGCGGGGCATATTCCTTCAGGTACCGGCGCATATCGGGCACCCACCAAGACCGGCGGACTGGATTCGACTTCCTGCTGAGTCGACACCCTCGTGTCGGGATAGGATTTCACCTGGCCCTTCGCTATCCCGGACCGACTCCGGAAAACGCCTTTATTCAGGAGGAAGCAGAGAAATGCCCACTGTCGAGTGGAACCGGAAGACCTGGGGGAAAACGCACTCCTGGGAGCAGAGCGGTGACGAATGGGCCTTCATGGCCGCACACTGCCGTCAGCCCTACCCGGAGTGGAAGGGGTCCCTCATCGACACACTGCTGGCTCCCTGGGCCGCCCGGGGCGACACCCTCGAGATCGGCCCGGGCCACGGCCGCTGGACCGAGCACCTCCTGGAGCACTCCCCCAAGGTCTGGATCGTGGACGTCAACGAGAGCTGCCTCGACCGGTGCCGCGAGCGCTTCGCCGACCGGCAGGAGCTCAACATCCACCACACCCACGGATACTCGATGGACCCGGTCCAGGATTCCTCGATCGAGTTCGTCTGGTCCTTCGACGTCTTCGTGCACTTGGACCCGGACGTCATCAACGGCTACCTCAGCGAGATGAGCCGGGTCATGGCTCCCGGCGCCACCGCGGTCATCCACCACGCGGGCAAGCCGGACTGGACGCTGCGGCTCTCCCCGCTCACCCGGCGCACCGGCCGGGCCGGCAAGGTCGCCCAACGGTGGCTGAGCCAGCGCCGCTGGCGCGACGACGGCAACCGCTCCGCCGTCTCTCCCGAGGCCTTCGCCCGCTGGGCCGGCGCAGAGGGCCTCCAGGTGGTGAACCAGCGCACGTCGTGGGGTTCCGAGGACCAGTACACCGTCGACAAGTACCGTGACTGCATCACCCAACTCCGCAAACCCGCCTGACCTTCGCCCGTACCCGGCGTCCCTGCTGTATGCACAGGGACGTCGGCCGCGAAAGACGGCATTGCCACCGCCGGGATTCCGCAAACCGCGCACATCGAAGGTCGGCACTTTCTAGGCTGGGGGTATCCGACAGCGTTCTCCCGCCCCGCGGCCGGAAGTCCCACCGTCGCGCCCCCGACCAGGAGCGAGATGACCCATCAAGAGGTCGAGGACCTCATCCACGGACCGGCTCCGGATCGCTCGGAGTGCCGGGCGATACCCCGGGATGAGTTGGGAAGCGACGAGTGCGACGCCGTGGTCGCTCGTGTGACGGGCGATGTGGAGCTGCACTGCGGCGCGTCCAACGTGGACGGGTTCGTGGTCTGCCGGTTCCACCTGTTCTACGCCCTCCACGGGGGCTACACGCGCACCAAGCTCCGCACCGAGAACCAGGGGTACGAGGGTGCGGAGTAGGCGGTCCACCCAGGTCACCGGGCCGGACGTGCGTCCCGTCCCAGTTCGGTTCTGCCCGCGGGTCGAACGCGACCGAAGAGCGGTCAAGAAATCCTGATCAAAAACCAGCAAAACTATCAATTGCGAGAATAAAACTCGCACTTTATTCGCTGGGCGCGGCAGTCCGGAATAATGTCCACTTCAGATGCATGCCGCCAATTGCCCGGGAGTAGTTTAGCGAAAGCTGCCGCTCCAGCCGAGCTGGGAAGAAATACCCGAAGGGGTCCCATGCCCGACCGCGAGACTGCACGACCAGGGTTCGTTGTTCCGAGACCGCAGGTCCAGCCCAGTACTGAGGGCCTGGGGCCGCGAGAGAGGCCCAGGCCCTCCGCGGGTTGCTTCGCGGCTGCGGGAATATTCTTCCTTTTCGTCAGTCTCCTGGTCGGCCCCACGATCTCGGCGGCGGTGGTTCCAGCTGCCATCATCGTTTTCGCGACGGTGTTCACCTACTACCTCACCCTGGATTCCAGGGAGCAGAAGCACCGGAGACACATGGAGATCCTCCGGGATTCCTGCGGTCGGGACTACATCACGGTGAACATGCTCGCCTCCCGGGACCGCCCCACACTGCGCCGCGCCCAGCACGCGGTCGACACCATCCTCGGAACCCCGTTGCACCGCTCCGGCCACCTGATGAAGGCCGCGCGGAACACGTCACTGCTCTGCGGACTCGAGTGGCGGATCGCCTGCGACCTGTACCGCGTTTCGGCGGCGGAACGGGACCTCGCTCAGACAGCCCTCCCCCACACCGGGGGCGACCTGGACCGGGGGGCGTACGAGCGGGCGGCGGAGGCCTTCCAGCGGATCAGGGGCCGGGCTGAGGAACAGGCCGCCGCGCTCCACGCCTACGCGGAGCGGGTCGAGCACGCCCAGGGCCTGCTGGACCAGTGGAACCGCGCGGCTGAGCACCGTCCGATCGCGGTCGACCTACCCGCCGACAGCGCCCATCTCCCTCCCGAGGTCACGGACTCCCTGGCCGCCGCCCAGAGGGAAGCACGCAAGGTCTCCAGGATCCACGCGGAGCTCGATTCCTGACCTCGCCCCGTAGGTCCTCGCCCCAGGTCCGCCCCAGGTACGCACCCCAGCGCGTTCCCAGGGTCCTGCCCCGCTTACTCCCACGTTCACCAGCCGCACACCCCCGGCTATGGTGCATTCACAGCGCGTTGTCCCGCCTTGGTTAGGTTCGCCGTGCCCCGAACCCCACACGGAAAGCAGATCGGCCATGTCGGTCACCGCCCGTTCCACGGCACACCGCAGCCTCACCTTCCTGGCCCTCGGCGCTCTCGCCGCGGCCCCCGCCCTGACCCTGCCCTCTCCCGCGCTGGCGGAGTCCGGACCCGAGCGCATCCTGCTCTCCCCCACCGACGACCCCGCCGCGTCCCAACACGTAACGTGGCGTTCCGCCGACGCTGACGAGGACGCCCAGCTGGAGATCTCCCCGGCGGGTGGCACGGACGAGGTCGAGCAGATCCCGGCCGAGTCCACCGGGGAGGCCGCGGACCACCACTACTACCGGGTCACCCTCACTGATCTGGAGGCCGACACCGAGTACGGGTACCGGATCGTTCCCGGCGAGGGCGAGCCGAGCCCCTGGCAGACCTTCACCACCGCCGACACCGAAGCCGCGCCCTACGACTTCCTCTACTTCGGCGACATCCAGAACGACATCACCGAGCACGCAACCCCCGTCGTCCAGGCCGCTTTGGAGGCCGAGCCCGGCGCGGAGCTGGCCGTACACGCCGGCGATCTCATCGATCACGCCAACGACGACTCCGAATGGGGCGAGTGGTACGACGCCTTCGGCCCGGAGGCCACCGGCGGCATCAACCACGTGGCCGCGGCGGGCAACCACGAGTACGCCGACAACGCCCTCAGCGGGCACTGGCCCCTGCAGTTCCCGAGCGCGGGCAACGGCCCAGAGGAGGGCACGGACCTGAACGAGACCGTGTACTCCACGGACTACCAGGGTGTGCGCTACATCAGCCTCAGCTCCAACTACCGTGACGCCGACATCGACGACATCGACGCCTGGCTAGAGCTCCAGCAGGACTGGCTCGCCCAGACCCTGGAGGACAACCCCCACGAGTGGACCGTGGTCACCTTCCACCACCCCCTCTTCTCCAACAGCCCCGGACGCGACAACGAGCCGCTGCGCGACGCCTGGCTGGACACCCTTGAGGACTACGACGTCGACCTGGTGCTGCAGGGCCACGACCACTCCTACAGCCGCGGCAACCTGGTCGAGAACCGCACTGAGAACCCCGACGCCCACACCGGCCCCGTCTACGTGGTCTCGGTGGCCGGCCCCAAGATGTACGAAGCCACCGACGAGAACTGGACCGACAACGGCGCCGAGGCCCGGGTCCAGGTGACCGACACCCAGACCTACCAGACGGTCTCGGTGGACGGATCCACGCTGGAATACGAGGCCACCACCGCCGCAGGCGAGACTGTCGACGCCTTCACCATCACCAAGGACGACGGCGAGAAGCTGGTGACCGAGCAGAACGACCAGCGCTAGATTCCGCCGGAACACACGTGTTGGGGGCGGCCCGAGTCCGCTCCCAACGCCATGGCGGGCCGCGGATCGCGCTGGGGGCGGACTCCGCGGCCCGCCGTTCAGGGCTTCGCCCGGATCAGAGGGCGAAGCCGCCGTGGACCCCGGGTCCGGCCAGCACGGAGACACCGTCCGAGTTGGCGTTCGGAGTGCTCAGCTCGGAGGCCTGGGCCGGGAGCGCCAGCACGGCGACACCAGCGAGGGTCGCGACGCCCACGGCGACCGTCCTGGCGATACGGGACAGAGAACTCGTTCTCTCCACGCGTATTCCTCTCTGCACCCTTGAGGGCGCGTTCTTGAGGGCGACCTGATCCAAGGGAATCATGGTCAATGGTGCGATCACCGCACCATGAAAAAGGAGTATAAGGATTGATCAGTTCCCCCTCAGGAATGCGTCCGGCTTCGGCCAGAAAATGTCAGCAGGGGTACTGAAGCGGCTCCAGGGACCGGAGTTATCCTACTCTCCGATCCTTTCCGCGACGATCCGTTATGCCAAGGTGCTCGCAAAGTGGGGGCGTTTCCGTGGACGTCAGGCATCGACCAGGGACGCGGGTGTGGGCGGGGCGGTGAGCAGGTCCTCCGGGGCCGTCAGGTACCAGGCTTCCAGGGTGAGTTCGCTGAGTTCGTCCAGGTCGATTCCGTCGAGGTGGACTACCACCCAGCCGAAGCCGCCCGCGGTGAACTGCACCTCGAACACCTCGGGCCGCTCGGCCACCAGCGCGGCCTGTTCGATCAGGGTCTGCTTCAGCCCCACGGTGGCGGTGCGCGGCCACAAGTAGCCGAACGGCCTGCCGCGGACCCGGAACGTCGTGTACCGCTCTGACTCCTGGTCAACGCATTCCGGCAGCGCGCTCACCAGCCGCAGGAACCGCTCGATCTCAACGCCCATGGGATGAGACAACCACACACCTGTGACACGTGGCGCCGCGGGGCGGGGTCGGCTGCAGCCAGGGGCGCATGGCACGGGTCACTTCCGACAGGGAATATAACTTGAACTCTCAACCTTTTACTGGATGACTACTTTGAGAGGCTGCGCGCCCCGCGGCCTCGGCCCGACCCCAGGGAGCCCACCATGCCCGACACCTCGCAGACCCCGCAGAGCCCGCCCGTGAGCGACCGCGTGCTCAACGACGCCACGGGCATGGACGCCGTATCCCTGCACGTGGGCGACCTGGAGACGATGACCTCGTACTACACGAACGCCCTCGCCCTCGAGCCCATCGAGGAGCGTTCGGACGGGGGCGAGGTGCGCCGCGTCCTCGGCCGCGGAACGACCCCGATGGTCCGGTTGGTCGCCACCCCAGGGCTGCCCGCGGTCGACCCGCGCCAGGCGGGGCTGTTCCACACCGCGTTCCTCTTCGACGACGCCGCCTCGCTCGCCGCGACCGTCTACCACGCGGCACAGGACCAGCGCAGCCGCTTCGTCGGCTCCTCCGACCACCTGGTCAGCGAGGCCTTCTACTTCACCGATCCCGAAGGCAACGGCATCGAGCTCTACACCGACCGTGACCGCTCGGACTGGCAGTACGTCGACGGCCGGCTCCAGATGGCCACGCACCACCTGGATCCGAACGAATACCTGCGCACCCACCTCGAGGAGGCCGTCGTCTCCGACGCGCCGCGCCGGGCAGGCAAGGTCGGCCACGTCCACCTGCAGGTCGGCGACATCGCCACCGCCAGAGCCTTCTACGTCGACGCACTCGGGTTCACGACCACGGTCGACACCTACCCGGGCGCGCTGTTCGCCTCCGCGGGCGGCTACCACCACCACGTCGCGATGAACACGTGGAACAGCGCCGGGGCGGGTCCGCGTGCCTCGAGTCTGGGGCTGGGCGACGTGGCGCTCACCGTGCCGTCCCGCCAGGACCTGGACGCCCTGGTCGCCCGCCTGAAGGAGAACCGCCTGGAGCACGCCGACACCGGCCGGTCAGTGCTTCTGCGCGACCCGTGGGGCACCCAGGTGACAGTAGCCCTTCCAGGGTCCGGCACCGCCGAGCTCCTGGAGCGGTGACCTTCCGAAGACCGCATGCGAACCGTTGCCCGCGCGCCGGTGTGGCGCCGCACATACACTGCGGCCCACCTCTCTAGCGTGAGGACATGACCGCGACCGAGAAAATCTACTCAGCTCTGGTCAGACGCGACCGGCAGACCGAGGCCGACCTACCTGAAACCGTGCGCGCCGACGTCGCAGGAAACGGCCTGCGCCTGGTATCGGCCAACGCCCTGCAGTCCTCCGGCGACCAGGCGGTCAATGCCTCGACGGTGCTGCCCTGGCTGTTCCACGCCCTGGGCGTGCCCGCGGCGCTGGTGGGGCTGCTCGTGCCCGTCCGCGAGGCCGGTTCGATGCTGCCGCAGGCGCTGTTGACGCCGCTGATCCTGCGGGCCCGCTACCGCAAATGGGTGTTCGTCTCCGGTTCCCTGATCCAGGCCCTGTCGGTGGCGGTGATGGCGGCGACCGCCGCGCTCGCGCAGGGGCTCGCCGCCGGGCTGGTCATCCTGCTGGCCCTGGCCGTGTTCTCCCTGGGCCGGTGCCTGTGCTCGGTCTCCTCCAAGGACGTCCAGGGCCGTACCGTGCCCAGCGGGGAGCGCGGCCAGATCATCGGGCTGGCCACCGCCGCGGCCGGGCTCGTGGCCATCACCCTGGGGGTGGGGATCCGTGTGCTCGGCGGAGAGGACCTGGACGCCGGTCGGCTCGCCTGGGTGCTGGCCGGCGGCGCCGCCCTGTGGGTGGGTGTGGCCTGGGTCTACGCCCGGGTGCGGGAACCGGCCGACGAGGCGGCCTCGGCGGGCGCGCCCGCAGGGTCGGGGCGGGCCTCCGGCGACGCACCCGTGCGGTGGCACGACTGGTTCGTCCAGACCTACCGGCTGCTGGCCGAGGACCGTTCCTTCCGGCACTTCGTCACGGTGCGCGGCCTGCTGCTGGTGTCGGCGCTGAGCCCGCCGTTCGTGGTCACCCTCGCCACCCAGTCGGGCACCACCGGGCTGTCCGGGCTGGGCGGGTACGTCATCGCTTCCGGGGTCGCCGCCCTGGTGGGCGGGCGCCTGGCGGGCCGGCTCGCCGACTGGTCGAGCCGGAGGCTCATGACGTTCGGGGCCGCGCTCGCCTCGGCCATCATCCTCGCGCTGGTCCTGATCGTGTCCCTGCCCGGTTTCAACGGAACGACCGCGTGGGGATCGTCCGTGTTCATCGCCTGCTACTTCTTGCTGACGTTGACGCACACCGGGGTCCGGGTGGGGCGCAAGACCTACGTGATCGACATGGCCGAGGGCGACCGGCGCACCACCTACGTGGCGGTCTCGAACTCGGCGATGGGGTTGGTCCTGTTGGTGGTCGGAGGCATCAGTTCACTGCTGGCGCTCCTCGGAGTGGAGTGGACGCTGGTCTTCCTGGCGGTTCTGGGGCTGGTCGGGGTGGTGGCCGGAGGTCGGCTGCCCGAGGTCTCCCGGGGGTAGGGAGGGCTCTCGGCCCCGGGAAGACCTCTCGGGATGGACTGCGCCCCCGGAAAACGGGCCTGTGGACAACCCGATCCGGCGGCCCTGCCCCTCCCATACTGGAAAAATGCTCTCCAGGAACGCCCACGCCCTGCTCCGGGCCCTCTTCCGAGACCTGCCCGGCGAACGCCACATCCTGACCCTGCACACCCGGTACGCGATGTCCACCGCTCTCGAAGTCCGGGGCTGGGACTTCGAGGTCGAACACCCGGAGGTGGTGGAACGGCTGTACAACGCCCTCAGCTCGACCTCGCCCTCGGCGCTGATTCTGCGCACCTTCACCGACCGGCCCTCCCACACGCTCGCCAACGGGGTCGTCATACCGGTCAAGAGCGTCCTCGGCTGGCAGGTGGGGGCGCACGCACTGGCCCCCTTGGACGAGGCGGAGATGTTCGACGCCCACTGCACCGATGCCGCCTCGGGTGAACCCGTCCCACCAGAGCCCGGTGTGGAGTACACGAGCGCTCCGGTGGTGGAACTGCCTGCGTTCCACGAACCCTGACCGACCGGGGGCCGCGCCGCAGGCACGGCCCCCGGCTCTTCGGATGCGGGGCATGGAGAGGGGGAATGGTTTTCGGTGAGGGCTCTGTCAGAGGTTCTTGCTGTCGACGTCCCACTCGGGGTCGGCGCACAGGCCACAGTCAGCACCGATGAACTGCTCGGCGGCCTCCTCGTCGTCCTTGAGGTGCCACTGGAGCCAGGCGGTACCGACGCGTCCGTACTCGCCGCCGTCGGGCTCGGGGAAGGTCCCGTAGTGTCCGACGTCCAGGTGGCCCATGAACGCGGGGAGGTCCTCGGGCAGGTCCCGCCAGTCGTTGAGCGCGTTCTCGTAGGCGATGTCGCTCGGGCCGCCGGTGAAGTAGGCGATGGGGGCCTGCAGGTGTTCGAGGCGGTCGGGGTCGCTGTCGCTGAACATGCCGCTGTTCCAGATGACCGTGGTGGTGATGCGGGGGTCGTCGGCGACCTCGTAGGTCTCCAGGCCACCGCATGACTGGCCCATGACGGCCATCCGGTCGGTGTCGAGGCGGTCGCGGTACTCGCTGAACAGGCGGGAGTTCTCCGTTTCCGACCAGTCCAAGGCTTCGGTGAGCATCTCGGAGTCGGTGCTCCCGGAGCCGTCCGGCTGACCGTTCGCGATGACCAGGAAGCCGTGCGAAGCGAACTCGGTGAGGATGTTCTCGAACCACGTGCCGTCGGCCCGGCAGGCGCCGTTACCCCACGCGACGACCGGGAGTGCCTCGTCCTCGGGCAGCTCCAGGGGCCGGTAGACCGTGTGGTCGGGCAGGCGGTCGTCGGTCACGTACCCGGCCTCGTAGGGCCCGGTGCCGCCGGAGGCCTCGGGTTCGTCAGCGGCAGCCGCCGACGGCACCGAGACGAGCGCAGCGGCCATCAGCGGACCTGCGAGGACTGCCACGCCCCGTCGGACTGAGTTCCCATTTCCCATTGCGTTCTCCTGCGGGTGGAGGGGCGCACCGGTTTCGTCCGGTGCGTTGGGAAGCGAATATCCGCGTTGTCGGAGGAGGAGTCAACGGACCCGGCACAGGACGGGTCACTTCACCGATCCTGTGGCACACCCGGCTGCAGGCGGTTTCCCGGCGGTACGAAATGCCTTCCGGTCGCTGGCGCACAGACCGGTCAGTCGAGGTCGATGCGGGCACCGGTTGCCCCTGAGCTCCTGCCGCTGACGATCATGTGGTCGGCCTGGAAATCGCTCGGTACGTCGTAGGCGAGGGTTCCGCTCGATCCGGTGCCGGGGTTGAGGTCTCTGTCGAACAGGTCGGAGGCCCAGATGTCGTAGCGGTACATGGAACCGCTGTCGTCCATGAGCACCTGGTCGCGGCCGGAGAAGTTTTCCGGGCCGCTGCCGAGGTTGGTCACCTCCATCTCGACGGTGACCCACTGCCCGTCGTGGTCATCGTCGGCGAAGTAACTGAGGTCGGCGACCGGCACGTCGTGTTCGATGGCGTGCACCGTGATCTCCCAGTCTCCGTGCTCGACCATCTCCCCTAGGCCCGGATGGTCCTCCTCAACCGCTTCGACCTCCTCGATTTCGGCGCCCTCGTCACCCTCGTCGGTGTTCTCACCTGTTCCGGCCTCTCGGCTCTCGGAGGTCTCCGGGGATGCTTGGGCAGTAGCGCCGCCATCACGGTCGGGGTCCGAGACCAGGGCGCCGAGGACGGCCAGCATGACCAGGCCGGTAACGGCCGCTCCGAAGCAGCCGAGGCAACCGATACCGATCTTGGCTCCGGTGGACATGTCCGGAGCGGTTGCGGGCTGGCCGTAGGGGTGGTGGTTGTGGGACATGGTGCGCTCCGGTGTCTGATGGTTGAGAGGGCGGAGCGGGTGCCACCGAGGTCGGATCGGGGACGGGACGGCGGACCGCGACTGTCTCCACGGACCGCCGCCCGCCCCAGCAACCCCTTGCGGCGTCGCATCATTCAATATACACACTATTGCTGTGAATGTCATTCACACGCTAATGTTCACTCCTGGAACACGAACAGGAGGGCCCGCTCATGAGCTGTTCACGCACACTCGCCACCGCCGCTCTGGGGCTACTGCTCACCACCTGCGGTGGAAACGAGGTCGTCCAACTGGAACCGCCCAGCCCTGCGCCTCCGCCCACCGCGGAACCGGATCCCTCCCCCGACGAGGGCGACGACTGACGGGGGATTCACACGCACCAGACCCGAGCGCTCCTCTTCGGCCCGACACCGACAGAACTGCCGCGCCCCTCACCGGCCGCCGAGGCACACGGGCGACACCGCCCCACCTACCGGTAGAACCCGAAACGCCCGAGGGAGCAGCCATGCCGGACCGCCCGACCACCCGCCCAGGCGCCGTACTTCCGGAGCCAGCCCCTCCGCCCACCCACGAGGAACTCCGAGCGCGTGAGGAGTTCAAGTCCACTTCCGCCTGTGCCGGTTTCCTGGCGGCACCAGTCGTCCTGTTCCTGATGGTCCTCCTCCCGGACGCCGTGCCCCTGATCGTCGTCGTGTTGGTCGTGTGCGGCATCCTCGCCGTCCGCTGGTACCGGGCCCCCCAGGGGAAACGGGAACGGCACCGGAAGCAGAAGCAGCTACTGGCCGCGGCGGCCGGCCGGGACTACGTCACCGCGGGCCTGCTCACCCGGCGGAACCGGCCGTTATTGCGCCGGGTACAGAGCGCCGTGGACACCGTTCTGGAGTCGCCCCTGCACCGCAGCGGCCAGTTGCTGGACAACGCACGCAATACCGTAGTCCTGCGCGATCTCGAGTGGCAGATCGCCGCGGACCTGCACAAGGCCTCGAGCGCCGAGCGTGAACTGAACGGTGTGGGGACGCCTCAAAGCGACCAGAAGCAGGCGAACCTGGCCCACCAGAGGGCGGTCGGGGCGGTCAACAGCCTCCGTGCCGAAGCCGAGGGGCGGATCGCGGCGCTCCAGGGGTACGCCGCCAGGGTGTGCAAGGCTCAGCACCTCTTGGACGACATGGGCCGCATCGAGCGTTACGACCGGATCGCGAACGAGATCCTTGCCGAGAGCGCGGGCGGTCGGCAGCAGGACGAAGCACTGGCTTCCCTGGAAGACGCGCAGAGGGACGCGCTCCGGATTGCCCGCCTCCACGAAGAACTCGGTTTGTAGGACAGGGCAGGGCAGGGCAGGGACAGGATTGGGAAGGAAGAGCCGGGTAGGAAGATCCGGGAAGGGTCAGGCAGGTGTAGAGCGGGATAGGTGTAGGGGTTATGCTGCGCTACGGCCTGTTGCTTACACCCCCATCGGCTCAGGCGCCCGACACACATTAGATGTTGCTTCTATTCGGAGGTGCACCAGTCGCCCTTGCTGGGGTTCCCTCCTTTCCCGCCGCTCGATTGTGGCCGTCTCCGCTGCGCGCCTCAAGGTCGTCGCCATCGAGCGCTTCGCGCGTCAACGGCGCTCCACCTTGACCCGCTCCGCTACGACGGCGGGTTGGCGGCTATCGGGAAAGGGGGAAGG
>NZ_BAAGZJ010000042.1:0-61688 GCF_054778635.1 Nocardiopsis nanhaiensis | reverse complement strand
CTGCGTTTTATCGGAGGTCCCGTTGTTTTGTCATGGGTGCAGGGGTGTGGTGTTACGGACTTGACATCGGGCCCGGAGCGCTAACTACGCGGTCTTGGCGCGAAGCGCTCGATGGCGACGACCTTGAGGCGCGCAGCGGAGACGGCCACAATCGGGCGGCGGGAAAGGAGGCAACCCCAACCCAGAGAGGCAACCCCAACCCCCCAACCCCCAACCCCCCAACCCCCAACCCCGCCCGGCGCAGGGGAGACGAATCCAGCGCTGGGAACAGGATCATGCGCTGGGAGATGTACCCGGCTGGCAGGGGTACCCGGCTTAGCGGAGCTGGACCGGGACCGAGCGTACGAAGCGCTGCTCGGCGTCGGTCACCCCGCCCATGAACTTGAAGGTCCGCAGGGTCATCCGCCGGTCGGCGATGCGCAGTCCGGGCAGCTCCTCCAGCAGCCGCCGCTCCACGCGGGTGAGGTCCGGGGCATCGCGCAGCCAGAGGATGAACAGGGTGTTCTCGGGCCCGGCGATGGTGGTGCACAGCCGTACCTCGGGGATGCGTTCGCCCAGGTCGGGCACGCCGTCGAGGACTTGGGGGTCGAGGGATCCCCACAGGGTGGCGGCGCTCGGCCACCCCATGTGTACTCGGGAGATGTCGCAGCGCAGCCCCAGGAGGCCGTTGCGCAGCAGCCGGTTGATGCGGCGCGCGGCGGTGGTGGGCGCGACGTCCAGCCGTTCGGCGATGGTCTGGTAGCCGAGCCGTGCGTCTGCGCACAGCAGGTCGACGATGCTCTGGTCCAGCTCGGTCACCCGCTCGTTGCCTACCGGGTCGCGCCGGGTGGGGGAGAGGGCGCGCAACCGGCGGCGCTGATCGGGTGACAGGGCCCGGACCTGCCACAGGTAGGCCTCTCGGGGCACCTCCGTGACCACGTGCACCCGGTACGACACGACGTCCGGGATACCACCCACCCAGTTGAGCAGGTAGTCGGCCAGGCCGTCTCCGGGGACGACCGTGAGCATGAGCTGGTGGGAGCCGGCGACGAACTGGATGCTGAGGGTGTCGCGGTCCTCGGCGAGGACGGCGGCGACCCGCTCCACCGTGCCGTTGCGGCAGCTCAGCTCCACGTAGCTCAGGTGCCGCCGGGCCATCACTCGTCGGCGGGGGAAGGCGGCGATGCGGGCCAGCCCGTTGTCCTCCAGGCGCTTCCACCGTCGGGCGAGGGTGGTGGCGTCCGCGTCCAGAATCGGCCCGAGCTCGGCCCACGTGGCCCTTGGCGCCAGCTGGAGCGCGTTGATCAGGGTCAGGTCGAACTCGTTCGGGGTGCTCGATTCCGGCAACGTCCGCCCCCTCACTGCTGTTTTCCGGCGATCGGTGCAGGTTACCCGTACTCCCGAATAGGTTTCCGCAATACCACTGAGGCAGCCCTGAACTGCGTGTTTCTGTTGGATTGCGTGCCCGTTCACCAACGGTTCCGGACGGCGGAGCCGGGCAGCGGGGCGCTGAGGAAGAAGGTGACGTCGATGACCTCGGTAGAGAGGACCCTCGTGGTCCGTGACGGGACCGTGGTGGACGGGACCGGCTCCGGCCCCCGTGAGCACTGGACCGTCGTGGCGCGCGACGGCCGGATCGACTGGGTCGGTCCCGCCGACCGCGCGCCGCACGTCAGCGGACCCCACAGGGAGGTCGACGCGGCCGGAAGCACGGTCCTCCCGGGGTTCGTCGACACCCACGTGCACCTGACCATGTCGGGCGACGGCATGAACCCCGCCGACCTGCTCCACCAGCCGCCGCACTACGGCTACTTCACCGCGATCCCGCGCCTGAAGGCCACGCTCGACGCCGGGATCACCAGCGTCCGCGACCTGGCGGGGCTGGACCAGGCCGTGGTTCAGGCCGTCGAGGAGGGGATCGTCCCCGGTCCCCGGCTCACCACCGCCTACCGGGCGCTCGGCCCTACCGGCGGGCACGGCGACTTCCGGACCTGTTGCGGGTTCGACTTCGGCACCGTTCTCGGCCCCGACGGTGCGCTCTCAGTCAACACCGACGGCCCGGCCGAGGCGCTGCGCGCCACCCGCGAGGTCATGCGCAAGGGCGCCAAGGTCATCAAGGTGATGGCCAGTGGCGGTGTGTGGAGCCCCCAGGACACCCCGTGGCACGACGGCCTCAACATCGAGGAGATGTCCGTGATCGTGCGTGAGGCCGCCGCCCACGACATCACGGTGGCCGCGCACGCCCAGAGCGCCCGCAGTATCCGCAACGCCCTCACCGCCGGGGTCACCAGCATCGAGCACGGCTACGAGATCGACGAGCAGGGCATCGAACTGATGCTGGCCGGCGGCGCCTACCTCGTCCCCACCCTGGCGACCGCCACCACCCCGCCCGACCCCGCCAAGTCGGCCGACTACGCGGTCGCCAAGAAGCTCAAGCTCCAGGAGCACCTGAGCGAGAACATCACCGCCGCGATCCGCGCGGGTGTCCGCGTCGCCCTGGGCACGGACTCCGGTATCTGCCGACACGGCCGCAACCTGCGCGAACTCGAACTGCTCGTCGAGCACGGCATGAGCCCCATGGGAGCACTGCTCGCCGGGACCCGGGACGCCGCCGCGCTCCTCGGCCGGTCCGAGGACATCGGCACCCTCGAACCCGGCAAGCGCGCCGACGTCGTCGTCTGCGCGGGTGACCCCCTCACCGACATCACCGTTCCGGGCGATCCCGACAACATCACCGCCGTGGTCAAGGACGGTGTGGTCCACAAGGACACCACCGGCGTCCGCGGCACCGCGTGCTGATCCCCGAGTTCAGCCGAACCCCGTGGTCAGCTGAGGCCCGCAGCCCAGAAGCCCAGAAGCCCACGACCGTCCTCAACCCTCCTTACTCCCCAGAGGTGGATCCATGAGCACCAAGCGCTCCGACACAGGCGGGCACGGTGGCGGCCCCGGCACACCGCGCCCCGGATTCTTCGCCCGCACGATCGACGGAATCGAACGGGCCGGCAACAGGATTCCCGACCCGTTCATCCTCTTCCTGCTGCTCTTCGCGGTCGTGGCCGTGGCCTCCACGATCATGTCCGCGGTCGGTACCACCTATGAGGTGCCCGGTGGCGAGGAGGGCGAGCAGTCCATCAACAGCTTCTTCACCGCGGAGGGGCTGACCTGGCTCACCACCAACCTGGTCGACAACTTCATCGGGTTCCCGCCTCTGGGCGTGGTGCTCACGGTTCTGCTCGGCGTCGGTCTGGCACAGCGCACCGGACTGCTCAACGCCCTGGTCCGTAAGGCCTTCGGCGGCGCCCCGAAGTGGTTGCTCCCCTACGTCGTGGCGCTCGTCGCGGTCGCGGGCAGCATCATGAGCGACGCCGCCATGGTGGTCGTCCCGCCGTTGGCCGCGATGGTCTTCAAGGCAGCGGGCCGCCACCCGGTCGCCGGTCTGCTCGGCGGGTTCGCGGTCGCCACCGCGGCGTTCAGCTGCAGTCCCTTCATCACCAGTACCGACGCCCTGCTGTCCGGCATCACCCAGACCGCGGCGGCTTCGGTGGAGCTCGGCACCACGGTCACCCCGGTCTCCAACCACTTCCTTACCCTCACCATCGCCGTCTTGCTCAGTTTCCTGGGAGGCCTGCTCATCGACAGGGTTCTCGAGCCCTCCCTGGAGCGCAGAGGGGTCAGCCGCGAACAGGTCGCCATGGAGGACGTCCGAGAGGAGGCGGACCGGCCCGACCTGAAGATGGACCCGGTACTGACCCGGTCGGAGAAGCTGGGTCTGCGCTGGTCCGGAGTAGCGCTACTGTTCACCGTCGTCGCGGTGTTGCTGGTGACCCTGCCTGCGGGTGCACCCATGCGAAACGAGGACGGTGCCTTCCTGCCGGAGTCCCCGCTGCTCAGTTCGGTGGTCTTCCTGGTCTTCCTGACCCTGGCCGTTCCCGCGGTCGTCTACGGACTGGTCACCCGGTCCATCTCACGGGGCTCCGACATCGCCCGCATGATGGGCCACTCCATCAAGGAGATGTCCGGGTTCATCGTTCTGGCCTTCGTGATGGCGCAGTTCCTGGAGCTGTTCAACTGGACCGGTGTGTCCACCTGGATCGCGATCAAGGGCTCGGAAGGTCTGGAGGCCACCGGATTCACCGGCTTCGGCGCGATCCTGTGCTTCATCCTGCTGGCTTTCCTGATCAACCTCTTCATCATCTCCGGCTCCGCGCAGTGGGCCCTGTTCGCCGCGGTGTTCGTGCCGATGTTCGCGCTCGTCGGATACGAACCCGGGTTCGTGCAGGCGGCCTTCCGTATCGGCGACTCCACCTCGAACGTGCTGTCCCCGCTCAGCCCCTACGTGGTGATCATCCTCGGTTTCCTGCGACAGTACGAGCCCAAGGCCGGCATCGGTACGGTCATCGCGCGTGCGCTGCCCTTCTCGATGGCATTCCTCGTCCTCTGGACGATCGTTCTTGCGGTGTTCTACCTCGCGGGCCTGCCCGTCGGCCCGGGTATGTACTCGCACATCTAGTCCACCCGACCACCAATAGTCCACCCGACCACCAAGCCGTCGGCTCGCACCCGGGCCGCCGGAACGCACACCGACACGAGGAGTCAACCCCATGACCGGCGCCAGGACCCTGTACCGGGACCTCACCCTCATCGACGGCACCGGGGCCGCCCCGGTCGCTGACGCCGCCGTGCTGGTCGAGGACGGCGTCATCGGCTACGCGGGACCCGCCGCCGACGCGCCCGCCGCGGGGCCCGAAGTCACCGTGGAGAGCCTGGGAGGGCGCACCCTCCTCCCCGGGTTCGTCGACACCCACGTGCACTTCGGCTTCGCCGACGGCCGGGCCCTGGCCAGCAACAACGCTGAGATCTCCCGCAGCCTGCACGCCTTCGAGTCGGCCGAGCGCATGCGCACCACCCTGGAAGCGGGCGTGACCAGCGCCCGGGACTTGGGCGGGGCCGACGCCGGGTTCCGTATCGCCCAGGAACGCGGCCTGATCCGGGGGCCGCGCCTGAGCATGGCGCTGCGCCTGGTGAGCCACACCGGCGGGCACGCCGACTTCACGCTGCCCTCGGGGACCAACGCGCACGACTGCGAGCACACGGCGGCGGAGATCGCCGACTCCCCGCAGGAGGTCCGGGTGTCCGCGCGGCGGCTCGTCCGGGACGGAGCCGACGTGATCAAGGTGTGCGCGACGGGCGGGCTCTCCAGCCCTTCCGACGGGCCCACCGACGAGGGGGTCACCGAGGAGGAAATCGCCGTGATCGTCGCGGAGACCGCCAAGCACGGCGGCCGGCCGGTCGCCGCGCACGCGCAGGGCGCGGCCGGGATCAGGAACGCGGTGCGCGGCGGGGTGACCAGCATCGAGCATGGCTACCTGATCGACGACGAGGGCATCGACCTGATGCTGGAGCGCGGCACGTTCCTGGTGCCGACCCTGACCACGTTCGACTTCGAGGACCGCGTCCACTTGATGTCGAAGAAGGCGATCGACACCAAGCGGGCTCTGGCTGAGGAGACCTACCGGCGGATCTCGCACGCGGTGGCCCGCGGGGTGCGCGTGGCGATGGGTACCGACGCGGGGATCTCCGAACACGGCCGCAACCTGCGTGAGCTCGCGCAGATGGTGTCCGTCGGGCTCTCCCCCATAGCGGCGATCGTTGCGGGCACCGGCAACGCCGCGGAGCTGGTGGGCGCGGCCGACCGGGTCGGCACGGTCGAGGCCGGAAAGCTCGCCGACCTGGTGGTGTGCGAAGGCGACCCGCTCGCCGACATCGCACTGCTCGGCGAGCGGGACAACGTCACCCTGGTCGTCCAGGGCGGCGAGGTCGTCAAGGACACCCGCGGCTGATCCGCCGGGAGGCTTCCGGCCCGGTGGGCACAGCGTGGGGCCCGACGCGAAAACAGCGTCAGGCCCCACGGCGTCCGGTGTGCCTCAGGCGGCGTTCTTGCGGCGCTGGCGCACGGCGTCGGCGAGGTTGGCGAGCACGCCCTCGGTGGTGTCCCAACCCATGCACTTGTCGGTGATGGACTGGCCGTAGGTGAGTTCGGCCGGGTCGCCGAGCTTCTGGGCGCCCTCTTCGAGGTAGCTCTCCAGCATGACGCCGGTGATGCCCTTCTGGCCCTCGGCGACCTGGGCGGCGATGCCCTGGGCGACCGCCACCTGGCGGACGTGGTCCTTGCCGCTGTTGGCGTGGCTGGCGTCGATCATCAGGCGGCGCGGCAGCTTGGCGCCCTCGATGACGTCCAGGGCGGAGCCCACCGACGCGGCGTCGTGGTTGGGGCCGCTGCGCCCGCCGCGCAGGATGACGTGGCAGTCCGGGTTGCCTTCGGTGACCACGACCGAACCCGCTCCGGCGGGGTCCACGCCGAAGAAGGTGTGGGAGGCGGCAGCCGCGCCCACGGCGTCCACGGCCACCTGGACGTCGCCGTCGGTGCCGTTCTTGAAGCCGACCGGGGTGCTCAGGCCGCTGCTGAGCTGGCGGTGCACCTGGCTTTCGGTGGTGCGGGCGCCGATCGCACCCCAGGACACCGCGTCGGCGATGTACTGCGGGGTGATCGGGTCGAGGAACTCGGTGCCCGCGGGCAGCCCCAGGGAGTTGATGTCGAGCAGCAGCTTGCGGGCGGTGCGCAGGCCGCGGTGCACGTCGTAGGTGTCGTCCAGGCCGGGGTCGTTGATCAGACCCTTCCAGCCCACCGTGGTGCGGGGCTTCTCGAAGTACACGCGCATGACCACGCACAGCTCGTCGCTGACCGACGGGATCAGGTCCCGGAGGCGGCGGGCGTAGTCCAGGGCGGACTCGGGGTCGTGCACGGAGCAGGGGCCGACCACGACCAGGAGGCGGTCGTCCTCGCCGTCCAGGACGCGCTTGACCTCGTTGCGCGAGTTCTCCACCAGAGCAGTGCTCTCGGGGCTCATCGGCAGCTCGGAGAGCAGGTCCTGGGGTGCGATGAGCGGCCTGTAGCTCGCCACCCGCGTGTCGTTCGTGCTCGTCATCGTCTCCCCTAGGTCCCGTCAAGTTGTTCGTGTGGCATCAAAACCGTAGCGCGGCCGGGCACGCTCGAAGCGTTCGCGTCGGCATTTCGACGGGGCACGGGTGATGGGAAAAGCCACACCGGAGCATTGCCGCAGAGAACGTCTCATCCTGTGAGACGAAAATTGTGTGGTGGCCATTCCCGCCGAGGGTCCTGCCGGGATCGAGGGGTCAGTCCTTCAACCCGGGGAGGTCGTCCTCCCAGAACTCGCGCGGGTTGCGCGTGCCGTCGGTAACCGTGCCGCGTTCGGCCTCGGCCTGCCGCAGCTGTACACGTCGGATCTTACCCGAGGCGGTCTTGGGTAGCTCGGTGAACTCCAGACGGCGGACCCTCTTGTGCGGGGACAGTCGTTCGCGCGCGTACGCCAGGACGGCCCGCGCGCTCTCGCTGTCGGGGGCCGCGCCCTCGACCAGCGCCACGTACGCCTTGGCGACCGCCAGGCGCAGCGGATCGGGGGAGGGGACGACCGCCGCCTCGGCCACGAATTCGTGTTCCAGAAGAACACTTTCCAGTTCAAATGGTGAGATCCGGTAATCGGAGGCTTTGAACACATCGTCGATCCGGCCGATATAGGTAATGTAGCCGCGAGAATCCCGGGTGGCGATGTCACCCGTGCGGTAGAGGCCCTTGCGGGTCGCCTCGCGCGTGCGCTCGGGATTGTCCGAGTACCCCCGCATCGCGCCCACGGGCTCGTTGGCTAGGTCCACACAGATCTGCCCCGTGTCCGCACGCTCCTCGGTGACCGGATCCGCGAGGACGATGTCGTAGCCGGGCATCGGGCGCCCCATGGAACCCGGGACGACCTCCTGTCCGGGGCCGTTGCCGATGAGCAGCGTCGTCTCGGTCTGCCCGAACCCGTCGCGGACGGTCAGCCCCCACGCCTCCCGGATCCGCTCCACGATCTCCGGGTTGAGGGGCTCGCCCGCGGCCAGCACCTCGCGCAGCCCCACCTCCCACCGGCCCGGGTCGGCCTGGACGAGCATCCGCCAGACCGTCGGCGGCGCGCACATGGTGTTGGTACCGCAGCGCACCACCGCGTCCAGCAGGAAGGCGGGGTCGAAGCGCTCCTGGTTGACCACGAGCACCGTGGCCTCGGCGTTCCACGGCCCGAACACGCTGCTGTACGCGTGCTTGCCCCAGCCGGGAGCGGAGATGTTCAGGTGCACGTCTCCGGGCTGGACCCCGAGCCAGTACATGGTGGACAGGTGCCCGATCGGGTACGAACTCTGCGTGTGCGTGACCAGCTTGGGCCGCGAGGTCGTGCCGGAGGTGAAGTACAGCAGGAGGGGGTCCTCGGGTCCCGTGCTATGCGGCTGGTGGAAGTCCAGACCCGCGTGCTCGGAATCGGGGTAGCTGAGCCACCCGTCCATGTATCCCACGCAGATGCGTGTCCAGTGGCCCTTCAAGTGCTCGAACCGCTCGGTCTCGGTGGGGGAGCAGATGACGTGGGCGACGTCGCCCCGATCCAGCCGGTCCACCAGGTCGCCCTCGGACAGGTTGGTCGCGGTCGGCGTGATGACGGCGCCGAGCTTGATCGCGGCCAGCATCGTCTCCCACAGCTCGATCTGGTTGCCGAGCATGAGCATGATCCGGTCGCCCGGGTGCACGCCCTGACCGATCAGCCAGTTCGCGACCTGGTTGGAGCGCTCGGACAGCTCCCGGTAGGTGTGGTGGGCTTCGGTGCCGTCGCTCTCCACCAGCCACACCGCGGTCCGGTCGGGGCGGGAGGCGGCCACCAGGTCGAAGTGGTCCAGGGCCCAGTTGAACCGCTCCGGCCGGGGCCAGTCGAACTCCCGGCGGGCGGTCTCCTGGTCCTCTCGGTGCTTGAGGAGCAGGTCCCGTGCGGCGCGGAACTCCCGTGCTCCCTCGGACAGCTCTTTCGACATCGAAGACCTCCGGTTCGGGGGCGGGGCGCCGAGCGCGCCGCCCACGGGCCCCCACCACGAGAGGGCGGCGGGACGGGGTGTGCCTCTGCGGTTCTACCCGTTCCGGGGCGCCTCGACCCCTGGCCGCGCGCCAGGGCGCGGCCCGCGGGGTTACTCCGGGGGCTGCGTGTCCGTCTAGGATGATGATCCATGGAGGAACTGCACGGACACCACGGGATCTGGCGTTTCGACGACGAGACGGTGCGCTTCACCTTCGGGGTCGGACGCAGGGTTCCCGCCCTGCTCAAGGCCCTCGGCCAGTGCTCCGTGCCGCTGGCTGCCGTGCGCGACGTGGAGTTCGACCCCGGTGACCGCAAGCACGGGTGGCGGCTCCGGCTTCACTTGATGGACGGGGCCGACCCCTACGTGCGCTTGGTGACGACGGGTGTCGCCACCACCCCCACACCTCTGGTGCTGACCGGGCCGCACGACCGGGAGCTGGTTGCCGAGTACCACGCCGACCGGATCGCCGAGTCCGCACGTTACGCCCGCGAGACCCTCGATGCTCCGCCCGGCCCGGAACAGGTCGCCCAGGGGTTGGTGGCGAGGCTGCCGGTCCAGGCCCGCACCGGAGAGGGCTCGGCCACCTTCGACGGAAAGAACGTGCGGTTCCAATGGGACGGCTGGATGGCGAGCACCGCCAAGGGGCAGGAGGAGTCCCGCGAGTTCCCGCTCTCAGAGATCGAGTCCCTCCGGTGGAACCCGCCGGTCGACCTGACGGAGGGGTTCCTGCGTGTGGTCCTGCGGGGGGTGACCATTCCCGAGGCGGCCGACATCGAGAACGACTTCTTCACCCTCGCCTCGCACGGGACCAAGGGCAGTGAGCAGACACTCCTGATGGCGGCGACCGTCAACACCCACATCGGGCTGGCCGCGCACGCCGATTCCGAACCCGCCGCCCCCGCCGCCGCCCCCGCCGAGGACAGCGACGCGATCTTCACCAAGATCCGTGAGCTCGGACGCCTGCACGCCGAGGGCCTGCTCACCGACGACGAGTTCGGTACCAAGAAGGCCGAGCTCCTGGAACGGCTCTGACCCCGGCCCCACGGCGGCACTGAGCCCGGTTCCGGACCGGTTCCGGTTCCGTCCCGGTAGGACCATCTCGGAGACCAACCACAGCACGAAAGGGTCCACGCCTTGCGCACCTTGTACTCGCCCATCGAGCCGTACGACACGGGCATGCTCGACGTCGGCGACGGGCACCGCGTCTACTGGGAGCTGTGCGGCAACCCCGCGGGCAAACCCGTGGTGTTCCTGCACGGCGGCCCGGGCGGTGGCTGCACCCCCGACCACCGTCGGCTCTTCGATCCGGAGAAGTACCGCATCCTCCTGTTCGACCAGCGCAACTGCGGCCGCTCCACCCCGCACGCCAGCCGCATGGACGTCGACCTGTCCACCAACACCACCTGGGCGCTGGTCGAGGACATGGAACGCCTGCGCGAAATGATCGGTGCGGACGCCTGGCAGGTCTTCGGCGGCTCCTGGGGAAGCTGCCTCGCCCTGGCCTACGCCCAGAAGCACCCCGAGCGCGTCACCGAGCTGATCGTCCGGGGCATCTTCACCCTGCGCGAGCAGGAGCTGCGCTGGTTCTACCAGGAGGGCGCCTCGAACCTCTTCCCGGACCTGTGGGAGCACTACCTCGCCCCCATCCCGGAGGACGAGCGCGGCGACCTCATCTCCGCCTACGCCAGGCGCCTGGGTTCCTCGGACCGCGACGTGCGGCTGGAGGCCGCCCGGGCGTGGAGCGTGTGGGAGGGCTCGACGATCACCCTGCGGCCCAACCCGGCGCTGCGCGAACACCACGCGGACGAGGACTACGCGCTGGCCTTCGCCCGGATCGAGAACCACTACTTCCACAACAAGGGCTTCTTTACCCCGGAACAGCTCATCGAGGGCGCGGAGCGCATCCGCCACATTCCCGGCGTGATCATTCAGGGCCGCTACGACGTGTGCACCCCGGTGCGCACCGCCTATGACCTGCACCGCGCCTGGCCGGAGGCGGAGTTCCACATCGTCGACGACGCGGGCCACGCATTCAGCGAGCCCGGGATCCTCGACCGGCTCCTCGAGGCCACCGACCGCTTCGACGCGTAGCGGACCGGCACCACACGGACGAGGGCCCTGAGCGCTACGGGCCCTCGTGCGTGTCCTCCGGCGTGCCGCTAATAACCCCTGACGGTGAAGGAACAGGGGTTCTCGTCGCGGTCGGTCTGCAGATGGGCGTACTCCTCGTCGGACAGCAGCCCCCTGGCGCGCTCACGGGACAGGTTCAGCTCGGCGAGGGGGTCGGGCTCCGCAAGCCGGGCCCCGAGCCGCTCCATGGCGCAGGCCTGGTCGTCACCCTCGAGACCGAGCAGTCCCGGAACCGCGTCCGCGGACATTCCCTGCAGGTACCGGGTGTCGATGTCGGCGAGGTCGAGGTCGTGGTGGCTCTCGGCGACCCGCAGGTCGGGGTTGCTGTAGGCGAACACGGCCAGGGCCGCGGCCCCCACCGCGACCGTGACACGCGGCAGCCAACGGGCTGGACGGCCGAGTGTGTTCAGCACCCCCACCGCGATGACCAGCCCGAACACCAGCGCGCTCCACGCGATCCACGCTTCGGCCGTGGCCCGCATCCGGGTCAGTCCGAACACGTCGATGTACAGCTGGAGCCGCATCATGGCGGACGCCAGGATGACCAGGGTCAGGACGCACAGCACACCGAGCACGGCGTTGCGCAGCGAGCGGGTGCCCGAGGGGCGGTCCGGTACCAACCGCACCACCAGCGCCACCACACCCAATACGAGCAGACTTACCACCACCAGCTGGAAGAAGCCCTGGCGGGCGTACTCCGCGTACGTCATCCCGGCGACCCGCTGCACGTGGTCTTCACCGCCGAACATGGCGGTGGCCTGGACCACCAGGAAGGCAGTGAAGAGGACGGCCAGCGCACCGAGCGGGAAGCTCCACGCCCAGGTCGGCCACTTCTGGGCGGTCCACTCCGGCTTGGGCGCGGAGGCCGGGACGGGCTTGGGGTTCGGGTGGCGTCGGGTGGCCAGGACCGCGGCCCCGGTGAACAGCGTCACGAGCACCGCCCCGACCGGGTGCAGGGCGCTCACGTCGAAGGAGAACGAGGTGAACAGGTTCTCCACGTGGCTGGAGAAGACCGGGTCCGCGTAGGCGAACAGGGCTCCGAAGACCACCAGGAGGCCGAAGGTCGCACCCGCGGTGGCCAGTGCGGGCACGAAAGTCCGGTTCGACGCCTTCAGGCGGGCCAGAGGCCGGACCAGGAAGGCCGGGACGGCCGGGGCGTTGCGGAGCAGCGCCAGCGCCCCCGCTGCCACCGCGACGGGGCCCCGTCGCGCGGCGGGGTTGTGCACCGCGAAGGCCAGTGAGGCGAGGACGAACGAGCCGAGCAGGGTCCACACGAGGACCCAACCCGCGTCCCGCACGGCAGCGGTGGCCAGAAGGACCGCGGAGAGGACCCCGTAGACCGCCGACCACGCGTACCGGTAACGGTCGGTGTTCGGTCCGGGTTCGCGGTTGTCGGATTCCGGGCCCGCATCAGCGTCCCGGTCCTCGTTCGGGCCCGCGTCCGTGTCCGTGTCCGGGTCCCCGTCCGGCCCAGCGGCCGCGTCCTCGGTCTGAACTTCGTCCTTGGCCTGGTTCCGGTCCTCGACTTCTGGCTCTTCCGCGCCCTCGGATTCGGCTTGGTCCACGTCGCCGGTCCGGTCCTCACGGGCGTCCTCGGCCCGGTCCTCTTCCTCAGGGCCGGAGCCGTCGGCGGAGTCGGCGGTGGGTTCGGCGCCCTCGGGGATCGCCGGACGCACCAGCAGCGCGGTGAGCGCGGTCAGCCCGGCCACCACGCCGGTGATCACCAGCCCGAGCCCAGGTCGGCTGAGCGTGGCCAGGAACAGCGCCACCGTGCCGACACCGAGCACCGCCAGGGGCAGCCACACCGGTGCCTGCGGCAGCGGGGCCTTGGGCCGCGGGGGCCAGGGCCAAGGGGACAGCGGCTCCGCGTAGTGCGGTGGCGGTGTGTAGTGCTCCTGGAAGTACGGGTGTTCGCGCCAGTCCGTTTCGGGGTCCGCGGCCCACTGTTCGCCCCCTGGCCAACCTTCCCGCGCTTCGTCCGGTGCCTGGGCGCCGTCCGGTCCCTGCCGGTCCTCGTCGAACTGTTCCGCCGAGTCCGCCTGGTCCGCCACTTCTTGCCGGTCTATTCGGTAGCCGTCCATGCCACGCCTTCCCTGCTGTTCCCGCCGGGGGTGTCTGGCGGATACGACAGCGCAGGATCGGCCCCGGTTCGCCCGTTGGCCGGAAAATGTCGCGGGCGAACCGCTGCGGGGACGGCCGGGAACCCCCGTGGTTCGAGAGGTTCGGCCGACCCTTCATTAAGGTGGGGCCACCCGCAGACCCCAGGGCGACAGCCCTCGGACGAAAGAAGGCAGTATGCGAGTCGAGGTCGATTTCGACCAGTGTGAGAGCAACGCCCTGTGCATGGGGGTGGCCCCGGAGGTGTTCGAGGTGAGGGACGACGACTTCCTCTACCTTCTGACCGAGGAGCCCGGCGAGGAGCTCCACGAGCGCGTCCGCCAGGCGGAGCGCATGTGCCCCAAGGCCGCCATCACCGTGACTGAGTAACCTCTGCGGCGGCTAGGGCCTCATCCCAGGTGGTGGGGTTCTCGAGCAGGCCGCGGTAACGCATGGTGCGCGGGGTGGACCGCAGCCCAAGGACACCGGTGAGCATCCCCCCGCGCCCCAGGAACGCCACGAATTTTCGGTCCTCCGGTGACCCGTGCACGAAGGCGACCTGATCTGCGGGCGCACCCTGCCCCAGGAGCTGAACCTTTTTCTTGTACTGGTCGGACCAGAAATACGGCACAGGTGTGAAGGGCGTCCGCCCCGACCCGGCGAGCAGGTTGCGGGCGGCGGCCTCACCCTGTTCGCTCGCGTTGGTCCAGTGCTCCAGCCGGATCCGGCCGCCGTAGCGCGGGTGCGGCCAGTTGGCCAGGTCGCCGACCGCGTAGACGTCGGGCACGGAGGTGGCGGAGAACTCGTCGCACACCACCGCACCGTCGCCGAAGAGTTCGACTCCCGAACCGCGCAGCCATTCGGTGTTGAGGTGCACACCCACACCTGCCACCACCAGCGAGGCCTCTATCGCGGAGCCGTCCGCCAAGCGCACCCGCTCCACGCGGCCCGCGCCCTCGTACGCGGTCACACCCGCACCCAGGCGCACGTCCACGCCGTTCTCGCGGTGCAGGTCGGTGAGGACCTCCCCGATCCTGGGGTCGACCACCCTGGTCATCGGGGTGGCCGCGGCCTCGACCAGGGTGACCTCCATGCCCACCGCGCGGGCGCTCGCGGCGACCTCCGCGCCGACGAACCCGGCGCCGACCACCACCAGGTGTCCGCTGGACCCGAAGGCCGAGCGCACAGCCTCGGCGTCGTCCAAGGTCCGCAGGACGTGCACGCCGGCCAGGTCGGTCCCCGGGCGCCGGGCCCGCGCCCCCGTGGCAACGATCAGCCCGTCGTAGTGCAGTGCACCCTCACCGTCGGGCCCGGCCACGCGCAGCTCGCGGGCGGCCGGGTCCAGCCCGGCGGCCCGGGTGTTAGGACGGAAGTCCAGGTCGAGGTCGTCGATCACGGCGTCGTCGCGCAGCCGGAGGGCCCGGTGCCCGACCAACCAGCCGGGACCCCCGGGCGCGGGGTCCATCCCGACCCCGGTGAGGGCCTCCTTGGAGAGCGGGGGGCGCGAATACGGCCGGTGCGGTTCTTCACCGACCAGCGTCAGACGCCCCTCGAACCCGTGCTCGCGCAGGGCCTCCGCCGCGTGCAGCCCGGCCATGCCCGCTCCGGCGATGACGATCTCGTTCGGGGTATCCGACACCGTGCTTCCTCTTCCTCTTCCACTTCGACTGCGCACTCTGGCTTGTTCGCTGGCTCAGGGGACTGCTGGGCCCGCCGCGGGCGGCGTTCGGAGGCCCGAGTCCTCAACTGCGCGGACCTCGCCGACGGGTCGGCCGCCGCCCAGCACATCGGTGGTCAGGTACTCGCTGACCGGGGCGACGTCCACGCCGAGGGCTTGAAGGGCGGTGAGGGCCACGAGGACCCGCGAGCGCGTCTCGGCGTCCCCGTCGCCGATCTTGACGGCGACGGTTTCGCCCGTGGGCGCGTTCAGCACCAGGACGCCGTCCGCGCCGATTTTGGAGACCAGGCCGGGCAGGCGGGTCATCAGCACGGTGTCGATGCGGTCGGTGCCCGAGACGTACTCGGGGTGGGCGCTCATCGCCTCGATGACGGTCCGCTCGGGGCTGCCCTCGGGGGACTGGCGCATCCGCCGCACCCCTTCGGCCAGGCCGACCAGGCTCACGGCGAGCTGGGGCGCACCGCATCCGTCGACGGCGGTGTGCGCCACCCTCTCGCCGCACACGTCCTCAATGGTCTCGCGCACGAGCACCTGGAGGGGGTGTTCGGGGTCGAGGTAGTCGGCGGTGCTCCACCCCTGGGCAGCGCACGTGGCGAGCATGCCCGCGTGCTTGCCGGAGCAGTTCATGAGCAGGCGCTCCGGGGAGCGCCCGGCGGAGAGGAAGGCCTTGCGGGCCACGGGGCCGCCCGGGATGTCGGTCGGGCACTGGAGGTCGTCAGCGGTGAGGTCCGCGCCGGACAGGATGCTCTCTGCCTCGGCCGCGTGGAAGTCCTCGCCCCCGTGGCTGCCGGCGGCGATCGCCAGGGAGGTGCCCTTCAGGGGGGCTCCTGCGCGCAGCATGGCCAGCGCTTGGAAGGGCTTGGCGGAGGAGCGGGGGAACATGGCGTCGTGGACGGGCCCGCGCGCGTAGGAGATCGTGCCGTCGGCGGACAGCCCGACGACCGCTCCGTAGTGCACGCTCTCACGCATCCCGGAGCGGATGACCTCCGCGAGGGGGACGTAGCTGGGAAGCGGGACCTGGGTCATGGGGCATCTCCTCGCCGTTGAGGCCGTTGTACTCGCCCGCTGACTGCGGGCACGGATCAAAACGTACACACACCGTGCGTTCTTCCCGTCGGTAGGTGTGTGGTCCGACGTTGTCGGACACGGGCAGTAAGGTCGTTGCCGGTGGTGACAGCTGCCCGGAGACCGGGCGGAACACAGGGAGTGGGACGAACCATGGGAACGCTGCGGAAGGGCGCACTGACCCGGAGAAGGGTCGGCACGCGGGCGGCGGACCTGGAGTACGCGGTCATCGACGTCGAGACGACCGGTCTGGCACCGGAAGACGGCGCGCGGCTGGTCGAGATCGCCGTGGTGCGCGTGCGCGGCGACGGGAAGGTCGTGGCGGAGTTCAGCACCCTGGTGGACCCCCGGGCGCCCATCAGCGGCCAGGAGTTCCACGGCATCTCCGAGGGCGACGTCATCGGCGCCCCGCGCGTGGCGCAGGTCGTTCCCGCGGTCGCCCGGTTGATCTCCGGCGCGGTGGTGGCCGGCCACAACCTGGACTTCGAGGAGCGCTTCCTCGCCTCCGAGCTGGTGGCGGCGGGCCTGCCCAAGGGCCAGTCGGGGCTGTGCACTCTGAGGGCGCTGCGCTCCCAGCTCGACCTCCACCGGTACTCGCTGCCGCGCGCCTCCCACCTGCTCAGCGGGGAGTGGCCGACCGGCCAGCACACTGCCCTGGGCGACGCGCGCGCATGCGCCAAGCTGTTGGTGGAGATGATCGCGAACGCGCCCGGCGAGCTGCGCTACTCGGGGCCGCCGCCGCGTTTCCTCCAAGGCGACGTGCCGGAGGGCGAGCCGGTGCGCTGGAAACCGCGCACGACACCGAGCCCCGGCGGGTTGGCCAACCTGAGCAGCTGGAACGCACGCTGGCGGGCTACCGAGCTCGACGCGGTGCTGTGCGGGGGCGCCTTCGACGCCACGGACCGGGCGGTCGCGGAGATCACCGCGCACCGCAACTCCCAGCTGCGGGAGCGGGTGGCCGCGGTCGCCGCGGTCACCGGCGGTATCGCGGCCACGGCCGTGGGCAGCCTGTTGCTGCGCAGGGCGGGTGGGCGCGGCCGGGCAGTCGGCCCCAGGCGCCTTTGGTCCCGGTGGTGAACAGGCCCCGGAGGTGAACGGCCCTCGGCGCGGAAGCACCTCCGGAGCTGCCGGTCAGAGCCCGGACAGGCCGAGGAAGAACGCCACGATCAGCGCGCTACCGCCCACGGCGGTGAACACGGCGCGGCCCTGCTCGGTGAGCCGGGCGGAGACCAAGCGCAGCCGCGGCGGCGCGCCGGTGCGCTGTGCGGTGGCGACCCCGCCGCCCGATCGTGGTTCGTTCGGGGTTCCGGGGACGAAGCGGGGCACCTTGTTGAACATGGCGAGCGACACCAGGGCGGCGCCGACGGCGATCATGATGAGGGACACGTAGAGGAGGGCCTAACGGGGCTCGGTCACGGTCGGGTGGACTTAGGGCGTGTTCGGCGGACACTTACCCTGCTGCGCGTCGCCCCAGCGGCACTGTCACTGCGCATCTCTCAGTCGACAGCCGAACCCGGGCGGGCCCCCGCTGTGCGATGCTGCCGAGCTTGCGAGGCAGTGCACAGTAGGGGAACTCCTTCTTCGGCCTTGTGCCAGCACCACTGGATGCGCCGCTCGCGACGGGCAGCATCCACCGAACACGCCCTAGCCCGTGCGGGGTCGGGCAGAGCCGGTCGTTCCCTTGCCCCCTGCGTTCATGCGGGTCTCCGGTGACCGTTCCCGGTCAGATCCGGTTAGGGCCGGACCCTTATCGCCGAGGGTTCAGGGGCCACAACCCTGGGTGGTGTCGCTGTCGGGTTTGGGGAGGATGGTGTCCACGGTTTCGGGCGCCACCCCGAGTGCGCGGAGCACGAACCGGGTGACCAGCTCGTGGGTGTCGTTGACGTCGATGTCACCGTTCACGAGCGGCAGCCGCTGGGACCCCACCATGGACAGGGTGAGCCCCGCGACGCGTTCGGCGGGCAGCGGGTCGAACTCCCCGGCCCCGGTCCCCTCTTCCAGGATCTCGGTGAGCAGGCGCTGCATGGGGGCCACGTGCGCGGCTAGGGCCTGGTAGGCGTCCGGGCCCAGACTGGCGCCCAGCTCGGCGGCGGGCGGGTGCGGATGCGCGACGATGCCCTCCAGCTGGAGGCGCACGAAGGCTGACAGTCGCCGGGCCGCTGACACCCCCGAGGGGAGTTCGCGCTTGTACCGCTCGACGAACTCGCTGTTGACCTGCTCGGTGAAGGCCAGGAGCAGCGCGGGTTTGTCCGGGAAGTAGTTGTAGAGCGCGGTTCGGGTGATGCCCGCGGCGTTGGCCACGTCGGTCATGGAGACTCGGTCGATCCCCTGTGACCTGATCAGCTCGTCGACGGCGTCCATGATGCGGTCCCGTGTGCGGGCACGGTGAGCGGCGATGGTCGGAGCCGTGATCTTGGGCATGACTCCAATGGTGGCACGTCAAGGAGGCCCGAGCGGCACGCTGGACCTCCAGGGCCTGGGGTGCGGCCCGGCTTTGGGGAGGGCCGGGGCCGGCTCAGATGTGCCGCTTGCCGAGATCGGCCAGGACCTCGGTGTTGAGCTGGTACGCGAGGCGGGTCTCGCGGACGAGGAAGTCGGCGGTCGCCTCGTCGAGCCGGAGCGAGTCAAGGCGCTCGCGGTATCCGGAGCGGAACTTCGGCAGGCTGCCCAGGGCGCCGAAGTCGTAGAAGGCCACACCCGCGCCGTCGGGGAGGCCGTAGGCCTTGGCGGCGATCCGGCGGATGAACTGGCCGCCGGAGACGTCCCCCATGTAGCGGGTGTAGTGGTGGGCGACGAACCCGGCCGGCTGGTCGGCCATCTGCTCGATGCGTGCCACATAGGTCTTGGTGGGGAGGCTGGGGGAGATCCGGTCGCGCCACTCGGGGCCGAGCAGGTGTTCCAGGTCGGCCTCCAGCGCGGGTACGCGCTCGAGCTGGGGCTGGTGGAAGCGGCCCGCGGCGGGGTCGTCGACGAGTGCGCGGCCGACGCGCTCCAGTGCCACGTAGGCGAAGTAGTGCTGGGCGACCATCGCGGTGTATCCGGCGAGGGGGAGCTCGCCTTCGAGGAGGGCCTCGGTGAATCCGTGGTGCTCGGCGGCCTGGTGGCCACCCCAGGTGGCGGCCTTGAGCCGTTCGGAGAACAGCTGGGGGGCTGTGGGTTCCGCAGTCGTGACGGCTTCGGCCGTGGCGCTCATCGGCTCTCTCCACCTTCCGTTCGCCGGGCTTTATGACATCATGTCATTTAGGTGGTCGGTGCTGTCAAGGTGGATACGACACACTGTCATTTAAAAAGGGGCATAAGGCCCATTCGGGGTGCCCTGCGTCACAGGTTGCGTGTGTCCCCGCATGCGCACGCGCACGCTCTGACCACGTGTGCAACCGCCTGCCGCGCCGAGAGCACCGACCGGGCCGGGCTTTCCGACGCGCGCGCCAATAGGCGGTTCCACCCCCCGGCGTTGGATGTGTCTCGTCTTGACTGCTGGTCAACTGGTCGTCAGGGCGTTTATCGTTTGGTTGTCGTGCGGTCCGAAACGCCGGGAGGAGTCGAGGCGGCCGCCTCAGACCCCGGCATGACAGCGCGCCCCACGGACCCACGGACCTTGAGGCGATGAGTGGATACCAGGAGAACAGGGCACGACCCCGTGACGGTGATCGGCGACGGAGCGGCCCGAGCCGCTGACGGTGCTGCCACATCCGGCAGCGCCGCCCTGGGTGACGACACCGTCCTGGACGACCGGGTGGAGGCAACCGTCGAATCAGTTGATGTCCTGCTGATCGAAGACGATCCCGGCGACGCCTTCCTCGCCGAGGAACTCCTTGCTGACACCGCACTTGCCACGCGCATCACCTGGGTGTCGACCCTCAAAGCGGCCCGGGAACACCTCTCCGACTTCCGCGGTTGCGTGCTGCTCGACCTCAACCTCCCCGACGGGCACGGACTCGACCTCCTGCGCGAGGTCCTCGGTACCGCGCCCTCCGCCGCAGTCGTGGTCTTCACCGGCCTCGACGACGAACACGAAGGCATCGCCGCGGTCGCCGCCGGCGCCCAGGACTACCTGGTCAAGGGCCAGGTGGACGGTTCCCTCCTCGCCCGCAGCCTGCGCTACTCCCTGGAACGGCGCCGCGCCGACGAGAACGCCCGCCAGCTGCGCGAAGCGCGCATGAGGGCCCGCGAGAACATGCGCCTGGAGCGGGGCCTGCTGCCCCAGGTCCTGCTCGCCCGCTCACCCCTCAGCCACCGCGCCTACTACCGCCCGGGCCGCAAGCGCGCCCTGGTCGGCGGCGATTTCTACGACGCGGTCGAGAAGGACGGCACCACGCACGTCATCATCGGCGACGTCAGCGGGCACGGCCCCGACGAGGCCGCGCTCGGGGTCAGCCTGCGCATAGCCTGGCGCACCCTCGTTATGAGCGGTGTCCCCGAGGAGCGCGTCCTGCCCAATCTGGAGGAGCTCCTGGTCAGCGAACGCGCGCAGGAGGAGATGTACGCGACGCTGTGCATGGCCAGCCTCGACACCGGGAGCGACCGGGCCCGCGTGCGCGTCCTCGGCCACCCGCCGCCCATGATCGTCTCGGGCGGCACCGCCGAGGAGATCCAGGCCGTCCCCCAACCGCCCCTGGGCGTCTTCCCGGTCGATCAACACGAGTCGACCGAGGTCGTGCTGCCCAAAGGCACGAGCATGCTCTTCTACACCGACGGCCTGGTCGACGCCTACGACGGCGGGCCGCCCGCGCGGCTGGAGGTCGCGGGACTGCGCCGTATGGTCAACGGCGCGCTCGCCCACGATGTGGCGCTGAACAACCTGCCCGAACACCTGGTGGACGAGGCGGAGCGCAGTAACGGAGGCCCGCTCCAGGACGACGTGGCGATGCTGCTCATCACCCACGGAGAGCCGGAGTGAGCCCCACCGGGGAGGAACACCGCACCATGGACACCGAGTCCGACACCGCTTCCGAGCCTGGTGAGGGGTCGGCCCCGGGCCCCGGTGAGGGAGAAGGGGCCGCAGGGTCCGTCGGCGGTACCACGTTCGTCAACGGCGCCACGGGCCACCGCCTGCACTCCAACCGGCACTCCTGGAGTCTGCGGCGCCGGGTCACCAGCCTTCTGACCGTCGTCGCCGTCGTCCTGGTCGTGGCCGTCTCGGTCATCACCGTCGCCGCCTTCCAGGCCCGAGACTCCCTGGCCCTCCAAGTGGACTCCCTCACACCCGGACTGAGCACCGTCGAGCAGACCCGCTCGGCCTACCTCAGCCAGGACCACGCCCTGCGCGGCTACATCCTCACCGGCGATCGCGAGTTCCTCCAGCCCTTCGTCGAGCAGCGCATGTCCCTCGCGGAGTATCGAGGGGAGCTCACCACCCTCGCCGAGGAGAACGAGGACTTCGCGCCCAAGGTCGAGGAGTTGATCGAGGCCGGAGACGTGTGGAGCGAGGAGTTCGCAGAGCCGATCCTCGAGGAGGTCCGCGTCGGGGAGAGCCCGAGCCAGGAGGACCTCCAGCGCGGCCGCGTGCTCTTCTTGGAGCTCAACCGGGCCGCCGACGCCACCACCAACCACCTCGAGAGCGAGATCGAGGAGGCCCAGAGCGGACTCACTCTGGCCACACAGCAGGTCGTGGCACTCCTGGTGCTGGTCGGCCTCGTGGTGGTGTTCCTGTCGGTCTTCCTCTGGGTGATGCTCCAGCAGTGGGTGCTGCGCCCGCTGGAGGACCTGGCCGGCCACATGCGCCAGGTCTCCGAGGGCTACTACGCCCACCGGATCTCGCTGCACGGACCACCGGAGATCGTCCAGTTGGGCCAGGACGTGGACGCCATGCGCGAGCGCATCGTGCAGGACCTGGACGAAGTGGCCTCCGCACGCCGCAAGCTCCAGGAACAGTCCACCCTCCTGGAACACCAGACAGAGGAGCTGCGCCGCTCCAACCTCGAACTGGAGCAGTTCGCCTACGTCGCCTCGCACGACCTCCAGGAGCCCCTGCGCAAGGTCGCGAGCTTCTGCCAGCTGCTCCAGCGCCGCTACCAAGGACAGCTGGACGAACGCGCGGACTCCTACATCGATTTCGCGGTCGAGGGCGCCAAGCGTATGCAGACCCTCATCAACGACCTGCTGGCCTTCTCCCGGGTGGGACGCACCAAGAACTTCGCTCCGGTCGACCTGAACGTGGCCTTGGACGATTCCCTGAGCAGCTTGGAAAGGCGTCTGGAGGAGGCGGGCGCCGAAGTCACCGGCGACGGCCTGCCCACCGTCCAGGGTGACCGCACCCTGCTCACCCAGGTGTTCTTCAACCTGGTGGGCAACGCCGTCAAGTTCCGCGGCGAGGAGGCACCCGAGGTCAACATCAGTTTGGCGCGCCAGGGTGACGAGTGGGTGTTCTGCTGTGCGGACAACGGGATCGGTATCGAACCGCAGTACGCCGAGCGGATCTTCGTCATCTTCCAGCGCCTGCACACCCGCGAGAAGTACACCGGGACCGGCATCGGCCTAGCCATGTGCAAGAAGATCATCGAGTTCCACGGTGGCCGGATGTGGCTGGACACGGGCCCGGAGGACGCTCATGACGCCGAAACCGCTGACGGGGCCGACTCAGGGCGGGCCGGAACCCGCATATGCTGGACCCTGCCCGTCGACACTGAGGCGGAGGCGAGCGAATCGGTTGCCGTCGTGGAAGCCGAGGAGACCGGGACGGTCGCCGACGTCGACAGTGAAGAGGGAACCGAGGCTGCCGAGTCCGCCCCCGCGGACGAGGCTCCGACGGCCACACGAGAGTCCAGCGCCGTCGGGCCGGCGACCGGGGTCCCCCATGGTCACGAACCAGAGGGGGACGAGCGTCCCCTGCCCGGTGGAACTGGCGGTACGGCTCCCCCCGATCGTGGGGCGGGCCCGTATAGGGGTCTGGAAGCTTGAGCGAGGTCATGTTGGTGCATCCCATTGAGGTGCTGTTGGTCGAGGACGATCCCGGTGACGTCCTGATGACCAAGGAGGCGTTCGAGGAACACAAGCTGGGCAACCGGCTGCACGTGGTCTCGGACGGCGTCGAAGCGCTCCGCTTCCTGCGCCGGGAGGACGAGTTCGCCGAGGCTCCGCGCCCCCACCTGATCCTTCTGGACCTCAACCTGCCGCGCAAGGACGGCCGGGAGGTGCTGGAGGAGGTCAAGAGCGACGACGACCTCGCGCACATCCCCGTCGTGGTCCTCACCACCTCGGAGGCCGAGGAGGACGTGCTACGCAGCTACCGCCTGCACGCCAACGCCTACGTTCCCAAACCGGTGGACTTCGAACAGTTCATCCGGGTCGTGCGGCAGATCGACGACTTCTTCGTGACCGTGGTCCGCCTCCCCAAGAGCTGACCCCGGGCGAGGAACAGGGGGCGGCCCGGGCCGGTGTTTGGGGGACGGGGACCGCACGCACCGCGCCGGACCGGGTGTGTGGCGAGGTTTTTCGTTACGGTTGGGGATATGAGCCTGCCGGAACCGCGTGACCCCACTGGCCCCTACCGCGTCAGCGTCGTGTGCTTGGGAAACATCTGCCGATCGCCCATGGCGGAGAAGGTGCTCGCCGCGGACCTCGAACGCGCCGGAATGAACGATCTCGTCGAGGTCGACAGCTCCGGCACGGGCGATTGGCACGTGGGCGGTGCCATGGACCCCCGCGCCGCCTCCACACTGCGCGTACACGGGTACCTGACGAACCACACCGCCCGCCAGTTCGACCCCGAGGACCTCGCGACCCGGGACCTGGTCCTGGTCATGGACCTGGACAACCTCGCCGACGTGCGCCGTTTCGTCGAGGAAGAGGGCCCAGCGCTCGGCTTCGACCCCTCCCGACTGCGGCTGTTCCGGTCCTTCGCGCCCGCGAGCGGCCCCAACCCCGAGGTCCCTGACCCGTACTACGGGGGAGACGACGGGTTCACCGCCGTCCTGAACATGGTCGAGGCGGCCGCCAAGGGCCTCACCGGAGAACTCGTCACCCGGCTGCGGACCTGAGTACGTGGACGAGCCGATCGTGAGGTCCTGGAGACCCGGTGGCGGCGGGGAGGACCGGCCGCGCCGGGATCCGCTGACGGGCACACTCGCCGAACGCGTCTCCGCCCTGCTCGGCAGGGAGGTCCGGCGCGCGGCCCGGGCCGGGGACAGCCACGACTGGACTCTGTCCTACGCGGAGCTGGACGACGGCACCAGGCTGTTCGTCAAGTCGATGTCGCGGGGCGACGGGCCCACGGGCGTACTCACCGCGGAGGCACGAGGCCTGGAGTGGCTGGGCAGGTGCTTCGGATCGCCGGTGATCTCCCCGGTGGCTTGGGACGACCACCTGCTGGTGCTGCCCTTGGTGGAGCAGCGCGAGCCCTCAGCGTCCGCGGCCGAGAGGCTGGGCCGACAGCTCGCCGGGACCCACCTGACCGGGGCGGACACCTTCGGCGCGGACTGGCCCGGCTACATCGGGCCGCTGCCCTTGGACAACACCCCCGCCCGGACCTGGCCGCGCTTCTACGCCGAGCAGCGCCTCCGCCCCTACCTGCGCAGAGCTCTCGACCAGGGTGCGCTGACGCCCGCCGACGCCCGGGCGGTCGAAAAGGTGGTGGACGCGGTCGAGGACCTGGCCGGGGAGCCCGAACCGCCGGCCCGGATCCACGGGGACCTGTGGAGCGGCAACGTGCTCTGGCGCGACCGCGACGCCGTCCTCATCGACCCCGCCGCGCACGGCGGCCACCGTGAGGCGGACCTGGCGATGCTGGCGCTGTTCGGCCTGCCCTACCTGGACCGGGTGCGCGACGCCTACAACGAGGTGGCTCCGCTGTCGTCGGGCTGGCGCGGTCGAGTGGCCCTGCACCAACTGCACCCGCTGCTGGTGCACGTGTGCCTGTTCGGGGCCGCCTACCGGACCACCGCCCTGGAGGCCGCGCGGGTCGCTTTCCGAGGATGACCAGGTCGTGGACGCCGCCACGGTCAGGGCGCCGTACATTGGGGGCATGGTTGAACTGCACGTTGCCCTGATCGGTTACGGCAAGGGCGGCGAGGTGTTCCACGCTCCCCTCATCGACGCGGTGCCCGGGCTGCGTCTCTCCGCCGTGGTCACCCGCTCCCCCGAACGCCAGCGGGCCGCGCGGGAGCGCTACCCGGGGATCGCGGTGTACCCCACCGCCGCCGACCTGTGGGCCGACGCCGAACGCTACGAGATCGCGGTCGTGAGCACCCCCAACGACACCCACGCGCCGCTGGCCCGCGCCGCCATGGAGGCGGGGATGGCGGTGGTCGTGGACAAGCCCTTCGCGCTCACCGCGGGCCAGGCCAGGGAGCTCACCGACCTCGCGGACAAGCTCGGGCGCGTCCTCACCGTCTACCAGAACCGCCGCTGGGACGCGGACTTCCTCACCCTGTGGCAGATCATCGAGGAGGGCTCCCTCGGCCGGGTGCACCGGTTCGAGTCGCGCTTCGAGCGGTGGCGCCCCCAACCCAAGGGGACCTGGCGCGAGAGCGGGGGAGCGGAGGTCGGCGCGGGCCTGCTGTACGACCTCGGTCCGCACCTGATCGACCAAGCGGTCAACCTGTTCGGCCCGGTCGCCTCCGTATACGCGGAGGTCGACTCCCTGCGCGAGGGCGTGCACGCCGACGACGACGTCTTCCTCTCCCTGAACCATGCCCGCGGCACCCGGTCACACCTGTGGATGAGCGCGCTCAGCGCACAGAACGGCCCCCGGTTCCGCGTCCTCGGCGACAAGGCCGCCTTCACGGTCTGGGGCTTGGACGGCCAGGAGGCCAGGCTGGTGGCGGGCGAGCGCCCCGACACAGCCGACTGGGGCACGGTCCCGGAGAACGAATGGGGGGTCCTCACCGTCGACGGTGAGGCCGCACCCGTCCCCAGTGTGCGCGGCGCCTACCCGGAGTTCTACGCGGGGGTCCGCGACGCGGTCGGCGAGGGAGAGCCGCTGCCGGTGGACCTGTACGAGGTGGTCCACGGGCTGGAAGTCATCGAGGCGGCCCAGCTGAGCGCCCGCACGAACACGGTCGTGGAGCTGCCCGGGGCCTGAAACCGACCGTAGTGACCCACCCTGTGGACAACGCCCCACCCCCTCCGGCATGGGCCTATGTTGGATGGTGGTTGGTCCAGGGTTTTCGCATACCGAAGGAGAAGCTCCGTGGCCCAGGTTCTCGTGGTCGCCGACGACCTCACCGGTGCCAACGCCACCGGGGCCCGGTTCGCCCGCACCGGCATGCGCGTGGCCACGGTGACCCCCGAACACGTCAGCCGGGTCTCCGGGGACTACGACGTGGTGGTCGCCAACCTGGACAGCCGCCACGTCCCCGGAGAGCAGGCCGCCGACCTCGTCACCGACGTCATCGAAGCTGTCTGGCCGGTCGGCCTGGTCGTCAAGCGCACCGACACCACGCTGCGCGGAAACGTCGGCGCCGAGATCGAAGCAGCCTACGAAGCCGTCCGCGACCGGGTTCCCGCAGGCACCCGCGTCCGGGTGCTCTTCACCCCGGCCTTCCCCGGCTCCGGACGGATCACCGAAGACGGCGTTCAGCTCCTCAACGGGATGCCGCTGGAACGCACCCAACTCGCGATGGACCCGCTGTTCCCGATGACCACCAGCGTCGTCGCCGACATCCTCGCGACCCAGACCGACCTCGAAGCCCGGCACGTCCCCGTCCGCCAGGTCACCCAGGAGATGCTCACGGCCGAACTGCTCTCCGGGGACGAGCCGATCGTCGTCTGCGACGCCAGCAGTGAGCAGCACCTCACCGACATCGCCGAGGCCGCGGCTGCCGCGCACCACTCCGACGGCACCGTCTGGGTGGCGGTCGACCCCGGGCCCACGGGCGCCCTGCTCGCCTACGCCCTCCGCCTGCGCGGCCAGGCGGGCTCCCGAGGTCCGCTGCTCGCGGTCGCGGGCAGCACCACCGACCTGACCCGCCGCCAGCTCGCCACCGTCGCCCGCACCGGCGCCGTGCGTTTCGTGGACGTCGACGCGACGGCGATCAGCGATGTGGACAGCGAGCACGCCGACGAGGTCGCCGAGGAGTTGACCGCGCAGCTGTCCTCGTCGGGCTTCCCGGAACTGTGCGCCCTGCGGGTGGTCAGCACCGCCGAGCAGGTCCGCGAACTGCCACCCCAGGCCAGGGCCGAGCTGCCGGGCAGGATCGCCGGACTGGTCGCCGACGTGGTCAACGAACTCGCCGACACGGTGGGTGCTCAGGCCCTACCGAGCGGCCTGTACCTGACCGGCGGCGACCTGGTCGCCAGCCTGCTCGACGAGTTGGACGTGCACGCCTTCGACGTGGGCGGCGAGGTCGTCCCGCTCGCGGTCCACGGCCACCTCAGCGGCGGCCCCCTCGACGGAACCCCAGTCGTGGCCAAGGGCGGCCTGGTGGGCGACGACATCACGCTGGTGGAATGCCTGGCCAAACTGAGAAGGGCCGTACAGACCCGCCTGCACCAGGTCCACTCGGAAGTGTCGGAACACGTCATCCCCACCCTGGTCCGCGAAGACTGAACCATCCGGCTTCCGGACAGTCGGGAGGACGGGTATCCGGGCCGCCCGGCTCCCCACACCGGGACCCGGACCGGCGCTTGGGCGGCCTTTCACAACGTTGGAGGATCGCGCCGGACAGAACTCGGCGAAGTTGGTGGATTCCAAGAGGACGACATGCCCGTACACCTCTTATAGGGATATATGGCCGTCGTCCCGGGGCGTGGATGATGCCGAAGGGATCTTTACAACGATGTAAGACTCGGCTAGGAATGAACCAGTCGTTGTCCGTTGTCGAACCGCCCGGTAACGCCCCCCTGACAACCGGCGGGTGCGGTTCGCGGATCACCCAGGGGCTCGTACCGGGGTTGCCGCGGAGCCGGTCTCGCCGTATGAGGCCGCTCCCGCGCGGCCCGGAAAGGTGCGACCCCCCATGAGACCTTCGGCGACCATGATCGCCCTGTGTACGATGCTCGCCCTTCTCACAGCCTCCCCGGCCTCGGCCTCCCCGGACGAGACCTCCGGCCGGGGCTCCGGGGCGGCCGAGCCGACACCCGCGACCGTCCAGAACCCCGTCTCCGACCAGTTCTCCGACACCTACGCCGACCCCGTCGTCATCCGGGGCAAGGACGGTTACTGGTACCTCTACGCCACGAGTGACCCGCTCACCGAGGAACCGAGCGAGTTCGGGCTGATGCATATGGCCCGCAGCGCGGACTTCGAAGACTGGGAGTACCTCGGCACGATCTTCGACGACGACAACCAGCCCGACTGGGCCCACGAGGACTCGATGTTCTGGGCCCCTGACATCCGGTACGTGGACGGTCAGTACGTCCTGTACTACTCGATGACCCACACCGCCGACGGCGACGGTGACATGGACTACGCCATCGGGTCGGCCACCGCGCCCACCCCGGCCGGGCCGTGGACAGACACCGGTGGGGCTGTGGTCGAACCGCGCCCCGACGGTGAAGGCGGGTACTTCAACTCGATCGACCCCGCGCTGTTCATCGACGACGACGGGACCCGGTACCTGTACTTCGGCGGACACATCGGCGGTGTCTGGGTCACCGAGCTGGACGAGGACGGGTTGCGGGCGGTCGGCGAACCGACCCGGTTGACCGTCTCGGACCGCTATGAGGGTGCCTTCGTGGTCAAGCACGGCGACTACTACTACCTCACCGCCTCCGCCGCGATGTGCTGTGACGGCCCGGGCACCGGATACAGCGTGTACGCGGGCCGTTCGGAGTCCCCGACCGGCCCGTTCGTGGACCACGAAGGCGTTTCCATGAACGAGTCCCGGGTCGGCGGCACCCAGGTGCTGGCTCAGAACGGGAACGCCGTCATCGGGGTCGGGCACCACGCGTTCTTCACCGACACCACCGGTCAGGACTGGATCCTCTATCACGGCATCGAACGCGACGACCCCTGGCTGGACGAGCCGGGCGGGATCAACGAGCGCCCGACCTTCATCGACCGGCTCGACTGGGTCGACGGTTGGCCGGTCGCGAACGCCGGCGAGGGCCCGACCGAGGGTGAGCTCACCGGCCCCACGACCGGTTCGGCGCTGGACATCGACATGAACGATCCCGCCGCCAGCGAGTCCCTCCGCACCGTTTCGGGCGACTGGTCCTCCGTCGAGGAGGAACACAACGGTGCCGGAACCGTCGGCCTGCTTGACCCGACCCGGACAGGTGACGAGGCGGCCCGGGTCGAGACCGTGCGCCCCGCGGCGGCCGAGTCCCGGCTCGAATCGGACCTCAGGTTCCCCGACGGCACCGGGACGTTCCGGCTCGACCTGGCTCGGATGGGCGGCCAGGGGATCGCGGTCGAGGTGGACACCGACGCCGGAGAGCTGCGCGCCGAGGTCGCGGCGCCCTCTGCCGACCCGGTCACCGAGGCCGTCGAGCTGCCGGAGATCTTCGACCCGGAGACCTTCACCGCCCTGGAGGTGGAGATCCGGGACGGCCAGGTGTGGGCCGCCCTCAGCGAGAGCCGCCTCGGTGACCACATGGCGGAGGTGGCGGTCGACGCGCCGCGTCCCGTGGTCAAGCAACGGCCGGTGGCCTGGGAGGCCGCCGGGGCACCGGTCCAGATCGCCAACCCGAGCGTGGCGGCAGTGCACACGCCCGTCACCGAATCCGTCGAGGAGCCGCGGGCGGACGAACTGATCTGGTCCGAGGAGTTCGACGGCGAGCTCGACGAAGGCTGGGAGTGGGTCCGGGGCTCGGACGACATCTCGGTCGGGGAGGACGGCCTGACCTGGCCGCTCGACGACGGTGACGTCCGCGGGGATGACAACGACGGCACACTCCTGTTACGGGACGCACCCGAGGGCGAGTGGATGGTGCAGACCCAACTCACCCTGGACCTCGGTGAGGACACCGTGCGCAATTACCAGCAGGCTGGCCTGGTCGCCTATGTCGACGATGACGATTTCGCCCGACTCGGGACTCTCGCGCTGCACGAGACGCGGCAGGCCGAGTTCAGTCGTGAGCTGACCACCGACGGCCGAGTCGACAGCGGTTCCCACTGGGGAGGCCCCACCGCACCGCAGATGTGGCTGCGGCTGCACCACAGGGTGGACCCCGACACCGGTGAGCTGCACTACCGCTCGGCGACCTCGACCGACGGCGAGAACTGGCGCTGGGGCGCAGTGTGGACCTTCCCGGCCGAAGCCGAACCCAGGATCGGCCTGTACGCGGGCGGGGGCGCGGAACCCGCTGCGGAGGCGGTGTTCCACAGCGTCGAGATCCACTCCGTGCACGATGAGGACGAGGAGGACCCGGCGGGGTTCGCGAACCCGGTCTTCGACGAGAACTTCCCCGACCCGTTCGTCCTGGAACGGGACGGAACGTTCTACGCCTACGCCACCAACGGCGAGCATGGGAACATGCCGGTGCTGACTTCCGCAGACCTGGTCGACTGGGAACTGGCCGGCGACGCCATGCCGGATCCGGCCCCGTGGTCGGAGGAGGGGTGGCACTGGGCCCCGGAGATCATCGAGGCCGAGCCGGGACGGTTCCTGGCCTACTACACCGCCCGAGATCCCGAGCTGGACCTCCAGTGCCTGGGAGTGGCCGAGGCCTCGGAGCCCTTGGGGCCGTTCGGGGACACCGCCGACGAGCCGTTGGTCTGTCAGACCGAGGAAGGCGGATCCATTGACGCCAGCCCCTTTGTCGATGACGACGGCACGCCCTACCTGCTCTGGAAGAACGACGGCAACCACATCGACGAGCGGAGCTGGATCTACGTCCAGGAACTCGCCGCGGACGGGCTTTCCCTCGTGGGTGAATCCCACCGGCTGGTCACCCATGACCAGGACTGGGAGGGTCACCTGGTCGAGGGCGCGAGCATCTGGCAGCGCGAGGGCCGCTACTACATGTTCTACTCCGCGAACGGCTACTACTCCGAGGAGTACGGGGTCGGCTACGCGGTGGCGGACAGTGTTCTCGGTCCGTGGACCAAACCCTCCGACGAGCCGCTGATGTCGTCCAACGAGGTCGCGGCCGGACCCGGACACGGGATGGTTCTGGAGGTGAACGACCGCACCTGGTACGTGCACCATGCCTGGCCGCCGGACCACGTCGGCGACCCTGAGTACGGACGGAGCATGTGGGTCACCCCGTTGCGTTGGGAGGGTGAGGAGCCGTTCCTCGACGGCCCGGAAGCGTGGGTGGACGGGCTTCCGGTGGAGTAGTACCGGTGGGTTGACGCTCGAACGACCGGACGGAACTCCAGAGGGACACGGGGCACGTTCCGCACCGTGTCCCTCTGTTTGCTGCGGCGGCGATGATGCTGACCGGCCGGCGACCCGGGCTCCGGGGTAACCGGGAGAAGCTCAACGGACCGCCAGGTCAGCCGCCAGTCGGTTGGAATTCAGTGGGCGTAGTCAGGAGGTCGATTCCCCATAGGTGCGGCAGTACGAGGAATACTGCGGCAACGATGAGGGAAAGTGCCGCAAGGTTCAGCCAGAAGCCGAGGCGGATCATTTCCATAATGGTAATTTTTCCGGTTCCGAACATGATCGCGTTCGGTGGTGTTCCCACGGGGAGCATGAAAGCGCAGTTCGCCGCCATCGCGATGGGGACCATCAGCGCGAAGGGATGGACGCCCAGGGCTAGTGCGAGACCGGCCATGACCGGCATGATCATGGTCGCTGTCGCCGCGTTGGAGGTGATCTCGGTCAAGAACAAGACAAGGGCGGCTGCCACCAGGACGGTCAGGATGATGTTGACCCCGTCGAGTACGAGGAGCTGGTCACCAATCCAAGCCGACAGGCCGGTATCGGTGAACCCGGCTGCAATTGCGAGACCGCCACCGAACAGCAGCAGAATCCCCCACGGAATCTTCTTCGAGTCCTCCCATCTCAGGATTCGGGGTTCCTCCGAATGACGCGTCGGCAACAGGAACAGGATCACTGCTGCCGTAATCGCGATGACGCCGTCGCTGATGCCCGGCAACAGGCTCTCCCAGATGAATGTCTGAGTCACCCACATGAATGCGGCGCCGCTGAAGACCGCTAGTACGGCCTTCTCCTCAGTCGACAGGCCGCCGAGGGACTTCTTCTCGCCCCTGATGACTTCCTTGCCGCCGGGAAGGTGTTTGAAGCCGAACCTGAACTTGACGAACGTGAGGTAGAACCAGGCGAAGGCCAGAAGAAGGATGGCGACCGGAACTCCGAACAGCATCCATCCCGCGAAGGAGACCGACTGCCCGAAGATCTCACCGGTTGTCGCCGCGAGGATCGCAAGTGGCGGCGTTCCGATCAGCGTCCCGAGGCCGCCAATGGTCGCGGCGTAGCCGATGCTGAAGATGATGCACTTCTCGAACTTCGGAACCTCCGTCGCATGCTCCCCGTTGCGCAGTGCCTGCGCGGCCTGGTAGGCCACGGCCAGGCCGACGGGGATCATCATCATCGTCGCAGCCGTATTGGAGACCCACATCGAAAGGAATCCGGTTGCGACCATGAACCCGAGGATGATGCGACGAGGGCTCGTGCCGATCATCAGGACAATCGAGAGGGCTATCCGCTTGTGCAGATTCCATTTCTCCATTGCGATCGCAAGCGCGAATCCTCCGAGAAAGAGGAAGACGATATCGTTGCCGTAGGACGATACGACGGCGTCCCCGCCCATCGCTCCCGTCAGCGGCAGGAGAACGATGGGGAGCAGAGAGGTGACCGGGATGGGTGCGACTTCAGTGATCCACCAGGTCCCGATCCACAGGGTGGCGGCGAGTACGGCCGCCCCCTCCGAGGAGAGGCCCTCTGGGTCGAAGAACAGAAGCGTCATCACGAAGAGCAGGGGCCCTAGGGCCAGCCCGACGAGTCGTGCGGGTGTGTAACCGCCTCGCGGTCCATGCTTGTTTCCCGATGATCCGGACTCATCCTGCCCCGAATGGTGCGCGGAGGCGCTGGAGCTTGTTCCCTGCCGGGATTTTTCCCGTTCGGGTTTCCGGGATCCTTTGTTAATGGAGAATGTCAGAAGTTTCTTGATTTGATGATGGGAAACCCATAGTTCATCCCAGACCCTTCCGAGGGAATATGCCGTCATGTCCGACCTTCTCAAGGGTATAGATCAATTTCTGATGTACCGTGACGGGTCTTTCGCGGGGTGTCGGGTCCAGTGGAAAGCCTTCACGGACTCAGAGCTCAGCTGTGCAGGCCCCGGAGGACCCTGTAGAAGTCCGCTTTGCCTTCCAGCCCGATCCCCGGCAAGTCGCCTGGGGCCACACGGCTTTTGGTGATCACGGCGCCGTCGGTGAAGCCGCCGGTGGGCTGGAACTCCCCCGGGTAGGACTCGTTGCCGCCCAGCTTCAGGGCTGCGGCGATATGCAGGGAGAACTGGTGGCCGCCATGAGGGATGCAGCGGCGGGAGGACCAGCCGTGCTGGGCCAGCATGTCCAAGACCCGGCGGTACTCGGTCAGGCCGTAGCTCAGGGCCGGGTCGACTTGAATGAAGTCGCGGTCCGGACGCATGCCGCCGTAGCGGATCAGATTCCGCGCGTCCTGGAGCGAGAACAGGTTTTCCCCGGTTGCGATGGGGTTGGTGTAGTTCTCCGAGAGGACCGCGTTCAGACGGTAGTCGAGCGGGTCTCCCACTTCCTCGTACCAGAACAGGCCGTACCCGTCGATGGCCCGGCCGTATTCCAGTGCGGTGTCCAGGTCGAACTTGCCGTTGACATCAACCATCAACCGGCCCCCGTCACCGTCGAGGACATCAAGAACGGACTCGATCCGTCGAAGGTCCTCGGCGAGGTCCGCGCCGCCGATCTTCATCTTGACGACTTCGTACCCGCCGTCGATAAATGCCCGCATCTCGTCCTGCAGATCGGCGTGGGTCTTACCGGGGGCGTAATAGCCGCCGGCAGCGTAGACGAAGACGTCGGAGTCCGGATCGCCGTCTCCGTAATGATCCGAGATCCAGCGGTACAGGGGAACCCCGGATGCTTTGGCGGCCAAGTCGTGCAGAGCCATGTCCATCACGCCGACGGCCACCGATCTTTCACCGTGGCCTCCGGGCTTCTCGTTGCACATCATGATGGCCCAGGCCTTCTCTGGACAGAGTTCCCCGTGCTCGTCCAGCAGGCTTTCGCTAGGTGCGCTCCGTAGCCTGGGAAGCATGCGCTCTTCCAAAATGGCTGTGGCGTTGTATCGGCCATTTGAGTTGAATCCGTACCCGACCAACGGTTTTCCGTCGACAACCATGTCGCTGACGAGTGCAACGATGGTGCAGTCCATTTTACTGAAGTCGATATACGCGTTGCGCATTGACGAGCTGATCGGGATGGTGCCTACGTGGGTGGAAACGATTTTCAAGGTTTTGCCCCGTGGATCGCAGTCTTATAAGATCTTGGCAAGGCTACCCAAGGGTGATCCAGGGCACAACACCGGGGGTGGGTCTCCCCTGGTGGACGCTGTTCAGCGGTCTGGTTCCGGTCCTCCCTGGAGAGGGCGCTGCCTCGGCGTTCCACCCTCGACGGCGGTCCCGAGAAGGATCCGGGCCAGGTGCCGTGAGTGCTGCTCGAGGCCGTGGAGGCTCAGGGGCCACACCTCCTGGATCAGGCCAGAACGACAATCTTCGGGAGAGTGCGATGGGCGGTTTGAAAAGTGTTTCCAGCAAGGGTGAGTCGGCCTACAGTGAGCTGCGGCGCCGAATTATTTCAGGCGAACTCGACCCGGGGTCCCGCCTGTCCCAGTACGAGCTCGCGGATGAAATGGGCATGAGTATCACCCCCTTGCGCGAGGCGGTGAGGCGATTGGCCAGCGAGGAATGGTTGGAGATGGACACCCACCGGGATGTCCGTGTCGCGCCGGTGAACGCCGCCGAAGCCCGTGAACTACTGGAGGTTCGCCTCTCTCTGGAACCTCTGGCCGCCGAGCTTGCGGCAGAACGCAGAACTGACGGTGAAATAGCTGACATGAAGGCGGCCGCAGACAAACTCCTGCCGGTCACCCGCACTTGGGGCGAGGAAGCCATAACAGCACACCGGGGGTTCCACCGGGCGATTTACGTGGCTTCACACAACAAAGTGCTGATCAGGTTTTTGGACGACTTGTGGGACAAGTCAGACCGCTACCGCCGCATCGGCTTGAAACTGCCCGCAGGAGATGAGCCCCGCACTTTGGACTTGAGTCAGCATTACGAGATCCTGGAGCTGGTCATCAGCGGGGAGAGCGCCAGAGCTGGCGAACTCGTTCATGCCCACATTCACAACAGCCTCGGCGCGGCGGTTCCCAGCTCTCTCGAGCAAGGGGAACGGAACGACCGATCGCAGAACGAAGGGGCGCGGTGCTCCTTGCGCACCGCGCCCCTTCAGGGCGATCGAACCGCACCGCCTGCAGGTCAGGCGCACCGCCCACCGTGCCCGCCGGGTCAACTGTCCCGGGGCATCCCGAACACCTAGGTGTTCGCCCCCGAACCCGAAGCAGCACTCTCACTGATGTGGTTGGCCGCCATCTTGCTGACCAGTTCCGCCAGCACCCCCGGGGTCTCCAACGGGCCCATGTGGCCCAGTTCGGGGATCTCGCGGACCTCTTCGCAGTTCTGCAGGAGGCCGCCGATGTGGTGCGCGTGCCACGGGGGAGTCAGCTTGTCCTCGCTGCCGCCGACGACCACGGTCGGGACTGTGATCTCGCGGACGGAGTCGTCCAGTTCCAGCTTGGTCATGACCCGCCCCCACTCGCCCCGCGGGATGCTGCCGCAGTCGTGGACGAGCTTGGCACAGAGCGTCTTGGTGGCCTTGTCGGTCTTCTTGCTCATGACGAGGTACTTGAAGATCGACGCGGAGACCGCGTTGGCCGGCCCCAGGGGAAGGGGAGCGGTCAGGAAGATCCTGGACCCCAGCTTGCCCAAGGGGCCGGGGAGGGGGATCGCGCTGGCCTTGTTCACGAGGTCGGTGCACCCCGTGTTGGTGAGGAGGACGGCGCCGACCTTCTCCTTGAAGGTGTCTCTAGGGCCCGCGGCCATGATGGTCATGCCGCCCATACTGTGCCCGGCGACCAGGGCCTTCTGACCCTCGGGAACGGTCTCCTCCAGGACCGCGCACAGGTCGTCGGCGAGCTTGTCGGTTCCGTACCCCGCACGGGTGATGGGGGTCTGGGTGCGGCCGTGGCCGCGCTGGTCGTACAGGACCACGCGCAGACCGGGGTCCAGTTCCCGGACCACGGGCCCCCAGGAGGCCAGGGACGTGGCCCAGCAGTGCGCGAGGACCACGGTCGGTCCGTCGGCGGGGCCGCGTACTTCGACGTGTAGCTGGGTGCCGTCGGCGGAACGCACGGTGAGTTCCTGTGCGTGGCCCACGTGTCGTGTCGCCATCGGGGTTACCTCTCACTCAGGGGGTGGGAACAGAGGGGAGTCAGTGGAGTGAAGTACCGGGCCGCGGCGGTCAGGGGGTCGCCGCGGCCCGGTAGCGGGGGTCCCTCCAGGTCGGCGCGTGACCTGGAGGGACGTTCTTGGGGGCGGCTCAGTCGCCCTTGGGGGCTGACTCAGTCGTCGAGGTCGATCTGGGGGACCGCGAAGGGTGGGGTGCCCGCCCCGTTGACCGGGTGCCCGCCCCACAGGTTGGGGGCGTCGAGCGTGCCCACGCCCTCGTGGCCTTCGGGGGTGCGCACGACGACCGTGCGCACACCGCGCTCGTAGGCTTCGGTGATGCCGGGGGCGGCCGACAGGCGGCCCTTCCAGCGGTAGTCGCCGGTCAGCGGTTCGAAGTGTCCCGCCAGGTGGGCTTGCACCTCGAAGCTCTCGGCATCCACTTTCCCGGTGCCCTTCTGCTTGGGCAGCACCGTGACCGTGCCCCGGTACTCCTCTTCCTCGTCACCGAACCCGCTCATGTCTGTCGCTCTCCCTGATCCGCTCTCGTGCGCTGTTCCTCGGTGGTGTCGGCCGAACCGCCAGGTCAGGCCGGTACCACTTCCTTCCGCTCCTTCCGCTTCTTCGCGGAACGGATGCGACGCAGGTCGTAGTTGTGCGGGTCGAACCAGCGGGTGCGCAGGGCGAAGTTCCAGGTGAAGGTGGGCCAGAGCGTCGTGTTGCGGCCCTGGTCGTTCAGGTACCAGCTGTCACAGCCGCCGGTCACCCATACGGTGCCCTGCATGGATTCGTGGACCATCTCGTTGTAGGCGCGCTGGGCCTCGGGGCGGGGCTCCAGGCGGTCGATCCGGTTCTTGCAGGCGAACTTGAGCGCCTCCATCGTGTAGCGGATCTGCGCCTCGATCATGAAGACCTGGGAGGTGTGCCCCAGTCCGGTGTTCGGCCCGGCCAGCACGAACGCGTTGGGGAAGCCGTTGACGGTGGTGCCGCGGAACGCCTGGACGTCGGTGCCCCAGTGCTCGGCCAAGGACCGCCCCTCGGGGTTGTACATGCGGTGCGCGATCGGCGGGTCGGTGACCTGGAATCCGGTTCCGAGGATGATGGTGTCGACCTCGTGCTCGGTCTCCGTCCCGGAGGAGTCCCGCGTGACGACGGAGTTGGGGCGGACCTCGACGATCCCGTCGGTGACCACGTCCACGTTGGGCTGCGCCAGCGCGGGGTAGTAGTCGTTGGCCATGAGGATGCGCTTGCACCCGGCCCGGAAGGTCGGGGTGAGCTTGGCCCGCAGGACCGGGTCCTTGACGCTGCGGTTGATGTTGGCGCGGCCGAGGCGCTCCACGACACTGAGCAGTTTGGGGTTCTTCGCGAAACCGAAGATGTAGCTTTCGCGGCCCCAGTAGATGCTCTTACGGGCGATCTGCTGGGCGCCGGGGACGTTCCGGTAGAGCCAGCCCTCGAGCTTGGTAATGTCGCGGTCGTGGCGGAACATCACCCACGGTGCGGTGCGCTGGAACAACGACAGCTTGCCGACCTTGGGCTGGATCTTCGGGACGAACTGGATCGCCGAGGCTCCGGTGCCGATGACCGCGACCCTGCGGTCGGTGAGGTCGTGGTCGTGGTCCCATTCGGCGGAGTGGAAGAGTTTGCCCTCGAACGTGCCCAGGCCCTTGATGTCCGGGTAGGACGGGTCCGCGAGCGGACCGGCGCCGCTGACCATGAACTGGGCGGTGACGGTGCCGCTGTTGGTCTCGAGCCGCCAGCGGTTGTTCTCCGGCTCCCAGTGCGCGGCCTTGACGTCGCTGTCGTAGCGGATGTGCCGGTCGACCCCGTTCTCGCCGGCGACCCGCTTGATGTAGTCCCAGATCTCGGGCTGCGGGGAGAAGGTCCGGCTCCAGTTGGGGTTGAGCGCGAAGGAGAACGAGTACAGGTGTGAGGGGACGTCGCAGGCGGCACCGGGGTAGGAGTTGTCGCGCCAGGTGCCGCCGAGGCCGTCGGCCCGTTCGAGAACCACGAAGTCCTGAAGCCCGGCCTGCTTGAGGCGGACCGCCATACCGATCCCGGCGAACCCGGAACCGATGACGGCCACCCGGTAGTGCGGTGCTGCTTCGGTCACGATGCTGTTCCCTTCGTGCGTCGGCGTGGAGAGTCCATACCGACCGGTAAGTATGGCCCCCGGGGGCGTGGCGCGTTTCGCCCCCGGGAGAGGGTGCCGGGGCCTGAGAGCGCGGCGCGTACGACCTCAGTCCCCGGCGCTTTGGGGCCGCCGCCGAAAGGCGTGGCGCGTTTCGCCTTCCGGCGGCGGCGTTCTTGGGAGGGCCTGCTGGATCAGCGGCCCTGGCGCCCTAACGGCCGAGGAGGCCGGCCTTTTTCCAGAAGTACTTGCCGAGGCCGGAGATCGCGCCCGCGGTGTCGAGCGTGCCGACCACCTTCCGGGCCGCCCAGGTCTTGGTCTCGACCCAGTGCGGGTTGGCCTTGGCGACCTTGTAGGCCTCCTTGGGGTCGAGCCCGACCTGCGCGTAGACCTTGGGGTTGATCAGTCGGGTGGCCGAGTAGTAGGTGATCAGGCCGAGCACGATCCGGCTGTAGGCCTTGTTGAGTGCGCCCCGCTGCGGCCAGTCGCGCGCGAACTCCTCGCGGGCGTAGCGCATGTGGCGCGCTTCCTCGGTCACGTGGATGCGGGAGACAGCGCGCACCAGCGGGACGATCTGCTCGTCCGGGACGGCTTCACGCTGGAGCTGGTCGAGGACCTCCTCGACGAAGAGCGCACCGGCGAAGATCAGCGGGCCGTGCGCGATCGCCTTGAAGAGGCGGCCCAGGTGGTAGGCGACGGGGTCGAGCCGGTGGGCCTCCCAGCCGAGCTTCTGCACCATCTTCGCGAACATGACCGTGTGGCGGCACTCGTCGGCGATCTCGGTGTAGGCGTACTGGACGTGGAGCGTGGTGGGGTCGTTGTGGTAGGCGTGCCGCACCAGCATCTGCATGAGGATGGTCTCGAACCAGATCCCGATGGTGGCGACGCTGGCGACCTCGAGCCGGGACAGCTCCTTGCGCTTCTCCTCGCTGAGCTGGTCCCACAGGTGGGTCCCGTAGATCGAGATGCGCTCGGGGCGGATCGCCCACATGTCGGGGTCGACGGGGGCGTCCCAGTCGATCTCGACGAGCGGGTCGAAGGAGGCCTTCGCGGAGCCGCGGAGGAGGCGCTTGGCAATGTCCTCGCGGTCAGTGACCTTGGGTTTGGCGACGACTTCGGCGGTCATCTCGTTCCTCCTCAGACAGTGCTGACTCAAGAAGTGCTGGTAGGGGCGTGCGGGGAGCCGTGTCTTGCGTGGAGCCCCTGGGCGATTTCGGCGTCCTTGAAGGCGCCGTCGGTGAGCAACAGCCCGAGTTGGAGAGCCACGACCTGTTCGGTCGTGCCCGGGAAGTGCTTGGTCAGGTGGAGGGCCGCGGTCCCGAAGGCGGTGCAGGCGACGTCGCGCGGGGGGTGCTTGGCGCCTGCGGCGCGGACGACGGTCATCACGGTGTCGCGCTCGGTCTCGGCGGGGACGATGCCGTCGAGCGAGGCGCCGGTGGCGCGCGAACTCTCGTGGATGGGGGTGTCGACGTATCCGGGGTAGACCGTGGTCACTCCGACGTGCGTGCCGTACTCGGCACGCAGGGAGTCCGCGTAGGCGGTGACCGCACGCTTGGAGACGGTGTAGGCGCCGGCGAGCGGCAGCTGGAGGTTGGCCAGCAGGGAGGCGGTGACGATCACCCGGCCCTGACTCTGGACCAGGGCGGGCATCGCGGCCGCGGTGACCCGCCAGGTGCCCAGGAGGTTGACTTCGAGGGCTTGGTGGGCGTGGGCGTCGGGCAGGTGCCCGATGTCCACTGACGGGCCTACACCCGCGTAGTGGATGAGCAGGTCCAGGCTTCCGCCCAGCTGCTCGATGGCTTCGGCGACCCCTTCGCGCACCTGACGGTCGTCGGTGATGTCGCAGGCGATGACGCCGGGCGCGGCCTTGCGGTCGATGCCCACGACGTTGACGCCGAGGTGGCGCAGTACCGCCACGGTGGCACTGCCGAACGCGCCGGAAGCGCCGGTGACGATGGCGTTCTGGCCCGGCAGGCGGCGCAGGTGGCGCGGCAAGGGGGTCGTCATGTGATCTCCTCCACAGTCATTGCCGGAACATTACAACGAGCATTGTCACAATGCAATGGGTTGTAGTCGGGAATTTACTCGCGAGTAAGTTGAGGGTGTCCGTACGGCGTTGCGCGCCACAGCGCCTGGGACGGCTGGGGTCCGAGGGTGGGGGCTGCCCGCGGGCAGCAGTTTCCCGGGGCGCGCACTCGGGTGTGCGGCCCCGGGCGTGCAGGTCAGGGGCGAAGAGGGGGTCGAAGGGGGTTGGCGGCCGAGGAAGGGGGGTCAGCGGCCGAGGAGGCCGGCCTTCTTCCAGAAGTACTTGCCGAGGCCGGAGATCGCCCCGGCGGTGTCGAGCGTCTTCACGACCTTGCGGGACAGTTCGGTCTTGCTGTCGATGAAGCTGGGGTTGCGCCGTGCCGTCCGGGAGGCCTCCTTGGGGTCGAGGCCGACCTGAGCGTAGACCTTCGGGTGGACCAGCCGGGTGGCGGAGAAGTAGGTGACCACGCCCAGCACGAGCCGGGTGTAGGCCTTGTCCAGCTCGCTGCGCTGCGCCCAGTCGCGGTGGAACTCCTCGCGGGCGTAGCGGATGTGCCTGGCCTCCTCGATCACGTGGATGCGGGAGGTGGCGCGCACGACCGGTTCGATGCTCTCGTCCTCGATCATCTCCCGCTGGAGCTGGTCGAGGATCTCCTCGACGAAGAGTGCCCCGCCGAAGATCAGCGGCCCGTGGGCCAGGGCCTTGAAGATCCGGCCCAGCACGTGCGCGAGCGGGTCGAGCCGGTACGCCTTCGACTCCAGCCGCTCGATGGCCTTCGCGAACATGACCGTGTGGCGGCACTCGTCGGCGATCTCGGTGTAGGCGTACTGGACGTGGAGCGTGGTGGGGTCGTTGTGGTAGGCGTGCCGCACCAGCATCTGCATGAGGATGGTCTCGAACCAGATGCCGGTGGCCATGGTGCTGGCCATCTCCAGGCGGGACAGTTTCCGGCGCTGCTCCTCGTCGAGCCGGTCCCACAGGGGTGTGCCGTAGAGGGAGACCCGCTCGGGGCGCATGCCCCACCGGTCCTCGAGCGGGGCGTCCCAGTCGATTTCGACGAGCGGGTCGTAGGAGGCCTTCGCTGAACCGCGGAGGAGGCGCTTTGCGATGTCTTCTCTATGGGTGAGTTTCGGTGCTGGGGCAGTTCCCGCGGGCATGGGATCCCTCCAAGGGAGTGTTCCGTCCCGGAGGCGCGCCGAACGGTGGTGATGTGACCCCGTTCACTCCGATTTCTACAAACGTTACAATGTCTGTTGACATGGTTCAACTGCACAGAGAGGCACGATTTACTGATGAGTACGACTCTTACGGGTCTCTAGGCTGGTGCCATGGCCGAATACCGCATTGACGAACTCGCCCGGCTCGCCGACACGACGGTGCGCAACGTCCGGGTCTATCAGGACCGGGGGCTTCTCGCCCCGCCCCGGCGCCAAGGCCGGGTGGGCATCTACTCCGAGGCGCATCTGGCGCGTCTGCGGCTGATCGGCCAGCTACTGCGCAGGGGCTACACGTTCGCCAACATCGGCGAGATGTTCCAGGTGTGGGAGCGCGGCGGCGACCTGTCGGAGATCCTCGGCTTCGAGTCGGCTGTCGGGGACGCCTGGAGCGATGAGATCGCCGACTACATCAGCCTCGGCGAGCTGAGGGAGTTGTTCGGCAAGGGGGTCACCCCGAGGACGATAAAGCGCTCCCTCGAACTCCGCATACTGGAGCGGGACGGCCTGCGCTTCCGCGTTCCCAGCCCCCGTCTGCTGCACGCCGGGGCCGAGCTGGTCAAGCTCGGGATGAGTGTGAGCTCGGTGCTCGACATAGCGGAGAACCTCCGCGCCAAGGTCGGCGACGTCTCCGAGCACATGGTTCGCTTGGTCTCCGACCACATCATCCACGAGCACGCCCCGGGCACCGTGATACGTGCCGAGGACGTCGACGAAATCGCCCAACTGATCCGGCGCGTGCGCCCACTGGCCCAGCAGGCCGTGGACGCCGTCCTGGCCCAGGAGATGGCGCACCACCTCACCAACGTCATGGGCGACCACTTCGCCGAAGCCATGGAGCACCTGAAGGCCGAGGAGCAAGCGGCCCGCAGCGCCGGAGGCCAGGACGCGGACGGTCTCCCGAACCCCTCCTGAACCCGAGACCTCTGACCCAGCCCCAACCCCCAGCCCCGGAGACCCTCAGCATCCAAGGCCAGCAGCCACGAACTTCCAGAGCCCCCTGACAGCGACCCAAGGGCCCGGACGCGCAGGTACGGTCGTCCGGGCCCTGTGTGGTCGGGCTGCTCCTCACCTCTCTGAGGTCAGAGCACCTAGGCCTTCGGCTCGTCCGTGGTGGTCTCCGCCTCATGCTTGGCCTGGTCGACTTCCGCGGCCTTCTCCTCGACCTGCTCGACGACCGCGTCTCCGGACGGGGCCGTGGGATCGACCACCGACAGCGGCAGGGACTTCGTGAAGCGCAGTTCGGCGAAGGCGCCGCGCGGGACCGCCGGGTGCTGGGGAAAGACCGGGGTGACGCGCTGGTACGCCTCCCCCTGCGCCGGGCGGCTGTCCTGCTCGCCCTTGTTCGGCCACAGGGACATCGCACGCTCGGCCTGTGCCGTGATGGTCAGGGACGGGTTGACCCCCAGGTTCGCGGTGACTGCGGAGCCGTCCACCACGTGCAGCCCGGGATGGCCGTACAGCCGGTGGTAGGGGTCGATCACACCGTTCTCGGCGCTGTCGCCGATCGGGCAGCCGCCCAGGAAGTGCGCGGTCATCGGGATGTTGAAGATGTCGCCGACCGTTCCGCCCGGGTAACCGTCGATCCGTTCGGCGAGGCGGGTGGCCGCCTCCTGGCCCTCGGGGATCCAGGTGGGGTTGGGCTCGCCGTGGCCCTGGCGGGACGTGAGCTTCTTCCCGCCGAACAGCCCCCGCTTGACCGAGGTGGTCAGGGAGTTGTCCAGGGACTGCATGACCAGACCGATGATGATCCGCTCGGACCAGCGCCGGTTCGAGAAGCTGCGCATGAACACGTACGGGTGCCGCGCGGCCAGGCCGAGGAAGCGCAGCCACCGGGGGATCCGCCCGCCGCCCGGTACTTGGATCGCGGTGAGCAGGCCCATCGCGTTGGAACCCTTGCCGTACCGGACCGGTTCGATGTGCGTGTTGTCGTTGGGGTGGATGGAGGACGTGATCGCCACACCGTGGGTGAGGTCCTCGGGCGGTGGGACCTGCTTGCTCATCGCGCCGACGAGGGCCTCGGAGTTGGTGCGGGTGAGCGTGCCCAGCTGAGCGGACAGTCGGGGGAGCATCCCGTTGTCGCGCATCCGGTGCAGCAGGCTCTGGGTGTTGTAGGTCCCCGCCGCGACCACGACCTCGCGCGCGGTGAACGTGCGGGCGTTCGCCTTGCGCCGGGGGGCGTCGGTCCGGAGGGTGTCGACCGCGAAACCGCCGCCCTTGGCCTCGGGCAGTTCCCGCAGCCGCTCGACCGTGGTCAGGGGGTGTACGTCGGCGCCGCCACGCTCCGCGAAGTACAGGTAGTTCTCGGTGAGGGTGTTCTTGGCGCCGTGTCGGCAACCGGTCATGCACTCGCCGCACTCCGTGCAGGCCTTGCGGTCGGGGCCCGCGCCGCCGAAGTAGGGGTCGCCGACGGATTGCCCGGGCGGGGCCTTGCTGCCGTCGCCGTCGGCGCCGTCACCGAAGCACACGCCGACCGGAGTCAACCGGAAGGTGTCCCCGACGCCCATGTCCTCGGCGACCGCCCTCAGGTGGACGTCGGAGGGGGTGACGGTGGGGTTGGTGCGCACACCGAGCATGCGGTGGGCCTGGTCGTAGAAGGGGGCGAGCTCCGACTTCCAGTCGGTGATGTGCTTCCACTGCTGGTCCTCGAAGAACGCGTCCATCGGGTGGTAGAGCGTGTTCGCGTAGTTGAGGGAGCCGCCGCCGACGCCCGCCCCGGCCAGGATCATGACGTCGCGGAGCAGGTGGATGCGCTGGATGCCGTACATGCCCGCCTGCGGGGCCCAGAGGAAGTTCTTGACGTCCCAGGAGGATGACGGCAGGGTTTCGGGCGTGAATCGTCGGCCAGCTTCGAGGACGCCGACGCGGTACCCCTTCTCGGTGAGGCGAAGGGCGCTGACCGAACCGCCGAAGCCGGAACCCACAACCAGGACGTCGTAGTCGAATCCGTCCTGGTCGGGTGAGCTCCCGGCTTGGCCGGGGGAGGTGCTGGCTCTGTCGGCGGCGGTGTCTCTTGTGCGCTCAGGGGCCATGGTGAGGCTCTCTCTCCAGGTCAGAAGCGGTTGCCCGTAATGCGCCGGATACGAGTCCGCAACGATGAATGCGCCATCTAGAAATGTGACATTTCATATTGTAATGTTCGACACTACCGCCGAGTAAGGTGTGTTCCATGTAACACGCGTGGCGTGCGTCGGCGCAAGTTTCGTTCCCCCCCTCGTCGCCCCCGGCGACGGAACACTGGAGGTACACATGCCCAAGGCTTCCGATGAGGTGCCCGCGGCGTCTCAGGATGCGCCTGAGCAGCACGAAGGCAGTGGTGGAACACGCTGGCGCAAGTTCGCCCTCGTCGCGGTTCCAGGATTCGTGGCGGCCGCGGTTCTCGGCGGCATGACCACGCAGGGCCTTCTCGCGGCCTCCTTCGCGGTCTCCGGCGACAGCTTCAAGATGTCCGCTGACCGCCTTGAGGGGCAGGGGTTCACGCAGTACGGCGATGTCGCCGACTCCGTGGACGGATCCAGTCGAGCGGTGGGCCTCTCCACCATCGACAGTGCCGAACTCGACAACCTGTGCATGTCCTCCCTCTGGGACCTGCCCATCGGTGAGGCCACCCTCGTGATCAACGCCGGTGAGAACTCCCCGGTCGAGGGCACCAACATGGTCATCGACATCGAGCAGCTCCAGGGTGACGCCGCCTTCAGCGACATCGAGATCGGCCGCGACGCCAGCACCCTGGACAAGGCGGAAAACGGTCAGGGTCCCGAGGGTGGTTTCGGTCTTCAGTCCGACTCCATCACTGTGACCGACAAGGAGCTGACCTCTTGGGCGGTCACCTCGGGCTCCCTGCGCCTGTCCGGACTGAACCTGGCGATCAGGCCGGGCAACCACGAGTGCTTCTGATCCCATGGCCCACGCACTGACCTCGGCCCGCTCGGGATGGGGACGGTTCCGCAACTGGCGTCGGACCCGTCCGTTCTGGGGCGGCTTCCTCCTCATCGTTGCCGGAATCGAGCTGCTGGTCGCTCCGGCCGCGCAGAGCCTGATTCTGCCGATCGACCTGATCATCTACGCGGGTATCGCCGGGGTGTCCGGCACCCTGATCGCGGTCCTGCTGATCACCCTCGGCGTGCTGAGCTGGTTCCAGCCCGCACAACACGTGTTCTTCGGCATCGTCGGGATCATGCTCGCGCTGGTGTCGTTCGTGACCTCCAACTTCGGCGGGTTCGCCATCGGGATGCTGCTCGGCATCGTCGGCGGCTCGCTCGTCTTCGCGTGGGCGCCCAACGTCCAGCGGCGCTCACGAAAGCGCCGCAGGGCGACGGCGCCGGACACGTCCGAGACCGCCGAAGCCACCGAGGACGCTGAGGAGAAGGACAGCGACACCTCCGCCGGGGACGGCCCCGGCACCCGCACAGAGGCACCCGCCGACGCCGACGGATCCGGGGCCGACAGGGGCGAGGCCGACCAGGGCGAGCCCGTCAAGGACCCGCGCAGGGGGCCACGGCCCCTCGCCGTCCTTGCCCTGCCGCTCGCGGCGGTCGTCACCATCGCCTCGGCACCCGCCCCCGCCCTGGGCTGGCCCTGGGACTGGTTCCGGCCCGGCGATGACGAGGAGCAGTCGGAGGAGGCGCCGTCCGAGGAACCCTCTGACGATGCCTCCGACGACACCGACCCGGGCGAGACCGATCCGGACGAGACCGACCCGGACGAGGGTGACGAAGAGGAAGACGACGAGGACGACGAGGGGGAAGAGGACGAGGAGAGCGTCGACGAGGACGATCTGGAGAGCCTCGAGGAGTGCGAGTACCGCATCGGCGACGCCGCCCAGATCGAGGACGAGGAGGAGTTCCTCGCCGCGGTCCTGGCTTGTCAGGACGCCGAGGAGGAAGGCGAACTGCCGGACGTCCCGGTCGACTCCGACTACAACTGCTTCACCGGTTCGGTACGGGAGTCCGGTCTCACCGCGGACCGGCTCACGATGCGCGGAGCCCGCTACGAGGGCGTGGTGGAGTGCCCGACGACGGACGGCCCTGAGCGCTACATCCGGCTCACCATGAGCAGCAGCGATCTCAGCGGCGGTGAACTGTGGTTCGAGGACGCCGGATCCCGGATGTCCCTCCAACTGCCCACCATGAACATGACCGGTGACGTGGAGCTCCATGTCACCCGCATGCACGTGCGGATCCTGGGTATCCCGCTGACCTTCACCCCGGACTTCCCGCCCCCGCTCCTGCTCCCGTTCATGATCGTGACCGACGTCGACGTGAGCAGCCCGCTCGGCTCCACCGAGTCCATGACCATCCCGAACCTCAACGCCCAGCACAACGGGGGCGCTTAGCGCTTTCCCGCCCTCCCCGGCGAACCCGAGGGGAGGGCACAGAGACACCGGACGGGGGCGCCGCACACCCAGCGGCGCCCCCGTTGCCGTGCCCAGCCCTAAGGAGGCGGCACTGCTGCGGTCAGCGCTCCGCGATCAGGCGGCTCGGCCGACCCACGTGTGAGACGTACAGCGCGTCCCGGGCGCGGGTGCAGGCTACGAACAACAGCGTCCGCTCCTGCTGGTAGGCGTGCTCCAGCGCCACCTGGTCGCCGTCGGCCGCCTCAAGGGCCGCCTTGGGCGGGAGCAGGTGGTCGCTCACCCCGACCAACGCCACACAGCGGAACTCCTGTCCCTTCATCCGGTGCATCGTGCCGACCCGGACCGCCGAGGTGCCACCGGCACCCTCCAACGGCGTGGTGGCCACACCGCGCGCCTCCAACTCCTTCGCGAGGCCGCGCACCACCCAGTGGTTGCGTCCGGCGACCGCGATCTCTCTCGGGTTCACCCCGGCCTCCAACCACACCCGAACCCACTCGCCCAGCGCGGTGAGCTCCTCGGCGCGGCTGTCACAGCCGCGCACGACCGGTACCGGACCGCGCAGCAGCGAACGGAATCCCGCCAGGGTGTCGGCATCGTCGTCCATCCCCAGAGCGGCCCGCCGCCCCAGGATCGGCATACTCCAGTCCAGGATCTCCTGGGTCACCCGGTAACTCACCCGCAGCCGGTGGCCCCGGCCGCGCACGTTGATGCCCAGCGAAGCCAGGGACACCCGGTTGTCGGACACCCGCTGGTGCGGGTCGCCCACGATGAACAGGTCGTCGGGGCCCTCCGGTACGGCAGCACGCAGCATCCGCCACTGCGCCGGGTGCAGGTCCTGGGCCTCGTCGACCACGACGTGCCGGTACCGCGGGCCGGAGCGCGACAGCAGACGGGCCGCCTCACCGGCCAGCTGCGGATAGGACCACAGGCCCTCCACCCGCATCGCGCCCACGTAGCGCCGAACCGTCTCCCACACCTGTCGCCGGTGTTCGGGCGCCAGGTGTTGGACGCGGCCGCTGCGCTCGCACCGGATGTAGTCGGGCAGCATGTCCAGGCCCTTGGCCAGGATCACCTGTTCCCATTCGTCGACGAGGAAGCGCCCGGAGAAGGGCAGGCCGTCGGCGAGGGCGACCGCGCGCCAGCGCTGGGCCAGCTCGTCCTTGCCCGCCATGCGCGGGGCCATGCTGGAGTGCGCCTGGACGACCGACCTGGCGAGGCTGTCGATGGTGGCCACCCGGACCCGGGAGCGCGTGCCGGGGTCGGGTAGCAGCTGGTCGAGGCGGTCGGCCAGGGACTGGGCCAGGCCGCGGTTGAAGGTGGTGAGGAGGACGGACTCGGCGGTGTCCTCGGGGTGGGCCGCGGCGTCCAGCTCGGCCAGGTGTGCGGCCCGGTAGAGGGCCATCACGGTCTTGCCGGTGCCGGGGCCGCCGGTGACCTGGACGGAGCCGTTGAAGTGCGCTTCGACCACTCGGTACTGGTCCGGGTGCAGGGTGATCTGCCACTGGGCGAAGGGCGAGTTGAGCGCGCCGGCGAGTTCGGGCGGCCCGGCGGGTGTGGGGTCGGCGTGGCCGTGGCCCGCCCCGGCCAGTGGTCCGGCCAAGATGTCGGTCAGGGTGTCCGGACGCAGGTTCTGGGCGTAGCGAACGGCTTCGGCGTGCGGCCGCACGGTGAGCAGACGGTAGGGCGGATCCTCGGCACTGTTCTCCCCGGTACCGGTCTCCCCGTCCTGATCGGGGTCGGCTTCGGGGCTGGGGACGACGACGCCGGACCAGTCGGGGGCGATGCTGACGACCCGGACCCGGGGGTCGGCGGCGCCCGCGACGGCCTCCAGCCCGGTGTGGTCACCGGCTTGGTAGGCGCGCATCACGGCCAGGGTGTCGAGCTGGACGTCGGGCGTGAGGCGGGTGAAGTCGCTGAGAAACGTCGGGGCGATCGCGAGGGCGGACACGTCGTGGGTTCCTCCGGTCTTCGACCTGATGGCGGCTTTTCCGTGGGTGGTCGGAGCGGATGGTGTCGTGTTCGGGGAAGCCGGCTGGGCTTCGCTTGCACTGGAAACATGCTCCCGGCGGAATTTGGGCAAACGCAGCTCAGGGGGCGATTGCCGACAGGTGGCCTGGTTGTGTTTCGAGCTGTGTCTATGCAGCTCGAAGCGGTCTTTCCGGAGGGGTGTTCGAAGAGGTTTCCCGCGTTTTTCGTGCGGCGGGGGCGGTAGCTGCGCGACCTGCGGTTCTGTCCCGACGCCCAAGGTCCGAAACATGGTTTAGGTATCCGACCGAAAGTGGGGGAACTGGCAGCCATCCCCCTGGTTCGAGTGGTTCGACCGGGGTTGCTGGGGAGCCGGGGGCGAACTTGGGAGATGGGTCGGGTGAGACCGAAACCCAGTCCGCGCCGGGCTGACGTTCTGGCCGGATGTGGACACGCTCTGTGCAGGGCGTTGGGCATTGGGGGATCGTGTACCTACCTGGGGGAGGTACACGCGTGGTTCAGGACTCTGCCGGGGTCCGTCCTACCCCGGCAGAGTCCTCAACCACCCTAGAGAAGCGTTACCCAGTCCCCCTCCCGTCCAAAGCGCGACAGCTTCGGCAACCTTCGTCTTCCCTCTCCCAGCCGCTGTGTGAGCCACCCCGCATGCTCTAACGTGGGTGTGACAAACAGGGCGGAAGGAGCGGGACGAGCACGTGGCCCCCAATGACATGAGCCGGATGCGCATCTCGGACACCGAGCGTGACCAGGTCGCCGAGATCCTGCGTGAGGCGGCGGGCGAGGGACGCCTCGACCTCGACGAACTCGACGACCGCCTCACCGCCGTCTACGCGGCCAAGACCTACGCGGACCTGGAACCCATCGTGGCCGACCTTCCCGCCGGCGCCGGAGGGTTCGGAGGCTCGGCCTCCGGGGCCGCGGGCGGGCGCGGCACGGTCTCACCTGTGCCCCACAACCCCGTCGCGGGTGGCCAGCCCCTGGTCATCAAGGCCAAAGGCAGCCCCGTGGTCCGCAGGGGGGAGTGGACCGTCCCCCACCGCGTCGAGGTCGACGCCCGCTTCGGCAGCACCAGGCTCGACTTCCGCCAGGCCCGGCTCACCACCCCCGTGATCGAGGTGTGGGTGGACACCTCCTGGGGCGGCGCCGACCTGATCCTGCCGGAGGACGCCACCGCCGAGGTCGATGTCGACGCCTCCTGGTTCGGCACGCTGCGCTCCGACATCGACTCCATCCGCAAGGCCAACGCCCCCCACTTCGTCATCACCGGTGCCTGCCAGGGCGGCAGCCTCCGGGTGCGCCACAAGAAGTCCGGCGGCTGGGCCGGCATCTTCGGCTGAGGTACCGGCGCCGGGCCCGTACGCGTACCGGTGCCCGGGCCCACGGGGCACCACCCCTCCCGCCCCGCGCAGGGGAGCGGAGGGCCGACCCGCCTGCCTCCGCCGTACGCCATGATGGTGGGGCACGCCGCAGGGGCCGTGCGAGAAAGCGGGAGGACACGGGGCTTTGGGAATCTGGATCGCGGTGATCGGAGCGGGTGTGTGCGCCTTGGCGGCAGGACCCTATACCTGGACCCGCCTCGCCAGTGCGGGCCGCCGCGGAACCGTCGACTCCGTCGCATCCCGGCCCGCAGCGGTGGTGCTCGGCGCTGCCGCCTGGCGCGACGGCCCCTCCCCGCTGCTCGCCCGCCGCTTGGACCTGGCCGTGGAGCTGGTAGCGGCGGGAAAGGTCGAGCGCGTCGTCGTCTCCGGTGACAACCGCGAGGTCTCCCGCCGTGAGACCGACACGATGACCGACTACCTCGTGGAGCACGGCGTCCCCGCAGGCCTGGTCGAGGCGGACCCGTACGGCTTCCGCACCTGGGACACCTGTGTGCGGGTCCGGGGATTCTACGGGGTGGACGCGGCGGTCATGGTCACGCAGTCCTTCCACCTGCCCCGGACCATCGCCCTGGCCCGCGCCGCGGGCATCGACGCCGTGGGTGTGGGCGACCACAGCCTCGGCGCCCGCCGCCGGTCCACCGCGATCGGCTACGCACGGGAGGTCCCGGCCGCCGCCAAAGCACTGCGCGACGCCCTCCTGCGGCCTGCTCCTGCCCAGGACGGCCGCCCCGACCCGAGGGACCCACAGGAGCCCTGACCGTTCCCGGCGGGCCCGTGACAAGGACGGCCCGGAGGCCGATTCGCGCAGCGGCGCATAGCGGGGATAATCGCCCCATGAACGCGACGGGAAACGAAGACAAAGACAACACGGAGAACGTGGACTGGGCAGCTCTGGCCCCCGAAGGCGGGGACCGCATCCCTCAGCTGCTCGAACAGGTCGCGTCCAGTGACAGTGCCGTGTCCGACCTCCACGACATCATCCACTTCCCCGCGCCGGGCCACCGGGCGGCGCCCAAGGCCGCTGGCCGCTTGATCGACATCGCGACCGCGGAGGAGACCCCGCCGTCCGACCGCTGGCGTCCGCTCAGCCTCCTGCTCGAGCTGGTCAGCGCGCACGCGGAGGACCGCTTCCCACAGCAGCGCGACCTCGGCCAGTGGCGCGACGAAGTGGCCTGGGTCGGCGCGAACGACGCGGAGAAGGTCCGGGCGCAGTACCGCACCTGGTTGGAGGAGGCGCCAGACGAGCAGCAGTACCTCCGGATGCGCAACCGCCTCGCCGTCATGGAGTCCGACGACGGCGCCGAGCTGATCCAAGCCGAGCTGGACACCTACGAGGCGGTGATCGCCCGGGTTCCCGACCTCCTCACCCTGCTCAAGGGCGGCGCCAACCGGGGCGGCCTGGACCGCGCGGGGGAGTGGGTCAGCTACCTGCTGGGCTTCCTGACCGCGGACGCCGAGCGCATCGCCGCCGAGATCACCGGCGCCTCCCAGATGCTTCTCGCCAAGGACCTGCGCCCCGCGCCCAAGGCACCCACCACCATGCGCGAGGCGATGAACCAGGCGACGGACAACGGTGATCCGCTGCCCGCCGAACTGTTCGCCCTCGGACTGGTCGCCGACCCCAGTGACGTCGACACCACCATCGGCCTCACCCACCAGATGGCCGGCGGCAACCTCTACAACTCCTTCGCCGCCTCGGTCGCCGCGGTCCTGATCCACGGCGAGAACACCCCGCGCGAGGGTCTGCGCCGGATCGGCCGCGGCGGCGGCACGTCCGTGGGCTACGAAGGCCTGTTCAACGAGTCGTGGCCGCACTGCGGCAGCCGTTCCCCGCAGGTCCTGGGCTTCCTGGCGCTGGGACGCGCCGGTGACCGCGCCCGCCGCCTGCGCCTGGACATCCTGCCCGGCCTCATCAAGGGGGAGGACGACTCGCGCGCCCTGGTCACCGGGGTCGGCCTGGAGATCGTCCTCGGCCCCCGCAGCAAGGGGTACTCGGCCGAAGAGCACGCCCAGGCCGACTACGACGAGGAGACCCTGAAGGTCCTGTGGGCCATCGCGGAGCTGCCCGCCTCGGCATGGGAGGACGAGGAGTTCACCTCGACGCTCAGCGCCTGGTCGCTTCCGGACAACGCCGAGGAGTTCTGCGCCCTGGTCGGCGTCGAGCCCGAGCCGGAGGCCGAGGAGGAGTCGGAGGCCGCCGCCCCGCAGCCCCAGCAGTTCGCGGAGCCCCAGCAGCATGTTCCCACCGGTCTCCTCGGCCGCCTGTTCGGCGGCCGGTAGGTGTCCCGGCCCTGGCCGGTCAGCTGTCGCGCGGCTCCCCGGAACCGTCCGGGTCTGAGGAGTCCTCGGCAGCCCCGGCCAGGGCGTCGTCCACGCCGCTCTCGTAGTCGCCGAGCAGGGTCGGGTCGGGCTGGAAGAGCACCGTGCGCAGTGCCGCCACCGCGGCGGGGACCTCCCTGGCCCACCCGTAGACCGTGGCGAACCCGCGTTCCTCCAGGCTGGAGCCGCCTACGCCCACCGTGTCGATCCCCGCGGCCTGGCACAGGCGCACCGCGCGGGGAAGGTGGAACTCCTGGGTGAGGACCGTCGCCTCGGTCACCCCGAAGATCTCGCTGGCCCGGGCGCACGAGTCCCAGGTGGAGAACCCCGCATAGTCGCCGACCACCCGGTCCTCGGGCACCCCCGCCGCCACGACGTAGTCGTGCATGGTGTCGGTCTCGTTGTAGTGATCGGCACCGTTGTCGCCGGTCACCAGGACCGCCTGGACACTGCCCGCCTCGTACAGCTCGACCGCCAGGTCCAAGCGCTGGGCCAGGATGTAGCTGGGCAGGCCGTCGGGGCGCACACCCGCGCCCAGGACGATGGCCACGGGCCGGTCGGGCACCTCGTCCGCAGCGTGGCGCTGTTCGCTGGTGGCGGTCAGGATCCACACGAAGGGCGCGCACAACAGCACCAGGGTGGCCGCGGCGAACAGGACGAGTCGGCGCCGACGGCGGGCAGTGCCGCGGGGCCGGTCGTCGGAAACGTCGTCGGGCGTCTGGCCGGGGGCGGGGTCCGAGGTCGTCACACAGGGGGAGACGACCGGGGTGGGACGGGAGTTCCCCGCGATCCGGGGTTCAGGCGTGCATGCGGCGGAGGGCGTCCATGGCGCTGTCGACGACCTCCTGGTCGCTGTATCCGGCGAGCCGGTGCGCGTGGTCGCCGCCGTTGAAGCCGAGCAGGACCGGTTGCCCGAAGGCCTTGTGGCCGTTCACCCACCAGGACCACAGGCCGGGGGTGTCGGGGTCGGACCATTCGAGGAGGTGCGCCTCCCGGTCCCAGAAGACGCTGGGGAACCACAGCCACAGTTTGTCCAACAGGCCCATGCCCAGCGTCTCGACGGCCGCCCGCTTCTCACTCGGCAGTTCCGGGTGGAAGGTGACGGAGCCGGCTTTGAGCACCCCCAAGGGCAGCGTGACCACGCAGTACTCGCCCCGAACCGCCTCTCCGTCCGCCAGGCGCGCGATCGTCTCCTCGGCGCCGTGCTCGACGGCGGTTACCACCGCACCGAGGCGTACCGGTACCCCGCCGCGGGCCTGTTCGACCAGCTGGTCGTAGCCGTCAGGGAGCAGGAGGTCGTCACCGTGCCCGCCCACGCCCTCGTTGTCGGCGGTGATCGAGAGTTGGTGGGGCTCCGCGCCGTACTCCTGGGTGTAGACCGCGTTGGCGGCGTTGAGCAGCCGCGCGGAGGGGTTGTCGGGGAACACCGCTGAGATGGGTGTGGAGTCGGGGTCGGGCACGAGGTCCATGCGCTCGGTGTACTGTTCCAGCTCCTCGTAGGCGCCGTCGTCCTGGCCGAAGACCTCGTCGTAGCCGAAGCGGATCCGGCGCCCGCCGCTCGCCTGGAGGAGCTCTGTGATCGGGTTGCCCTCGTGTTTGTGGATCCAGGAGGCGCCCATGTCCGCGGCCATGCCGTCGACCCGCTCGGTCCACACGCGGCCGCCGGTGCGCTGGCGACCCTCGAGGACGGTGACCCGCAGACCCGCGTCCGCGAGCGCCCGCGCGCAGGCCAGTCCGGCGAACCCGGCACCGACCACGGTGACGGTCTGCCCCTGCCCCGCAGTCCGGAGCACCTCGGCTGCGGCCCGCCGGCCGCTGAGGAGGGCGCCCGCAGTGGTCGCGGGGGCCTCGTCGGACGTCGCCTCGCCGGCGAAGTGCAGCCGTCCGACGGGAGCGGCGAGGTGACCGCGGACGGCGGTACCCAGCGGGTTCGGCGGGAGGTAGGAGTAGGAGCCCAGGGCGAAGGGGTCGGACGACCAGGAAGTGCGCAGGTGGCGTGTGGGTGCGGGGATCACGAGAGTCCTCTGTTCGCTGGGGCGGGACGCGGACAACGTCCCGGACCGCGGGCAGTCGGGCCATCGTATTACCGGGCCGGTCGACCGGAGGGTCGGGCCGGGCCGGTTAGAGTCGCCGCATGCCTGCACAGCCACACCATGACGAACTCCCCGCGCGACTGCGGGTCCTCGCAGACCTCCTGCCCGGGTCCATGCGTGAGAGTTCGGGGATGCACGAGTACGACGGTAAGGCCGCTGACCTCTCCCCGGAGGGTGTGCGCGACGGGCTCCTCCGGATCGGGGGCCGACCCCTGGACGACGCGCACGACGAGGCCCACCTCTCCGCCTTCGAGAGCGCGTTGCGTTACGAGTTCGAGGAGTTGGAGCTGTACCGCTCGAACCCGCTCTACCACGCGGGTCAGATGGACGTCTCCGGCTACGAGCGCGATTACGCGCCCAAGGCGGAGCGCGCCGCCGCCCGGATCGAGCACCTGAAGCTCTGGCCGGCTCTGGTCGACAACGCGCTGGCCGCACTGGACCGGATCCCCGCACCGGTCGCGGCCTCCCTCCTCGGCGCGGTCGTCGGGGTGGCGGAAGGGTTGCCGGACGACCTGCCCGAGGACGTGCGGCGGGACGCCCTCGAAGCGCACGCCCGCTTGGTCGCGCACGTGGAGAGGGCAGCGGAGAGCGGTCCGGAGAGCGCGAAGCTGGGCGCCGAGGTGCTCCGCGGGCTGATGGGCATCGGCGAGGCCATGGAGGTCGACCTCGACGACCTGGCCGCACGGGCCGAAACCGAGCGGGACCGGTTGCGGGCCAACCTGGCCGAGGCCACCGAGCGGCTGGCCCCGGGACGCGACCCCATGGAGTTCAGCCGCGAACTCACCCGTCGGCACCCCGACACCGACGGGGTCCTCGAAGCCGCCCGAACGTGGACCCGGATCGCCGTCGACTTCACCGAGGAGCGTCAGCTCGCGCCCTACAGCGACGGGGAGTGCCGAGTCGACGTGCCGCCGCCCGCCATGCGCTGGGCCACCGCGATGATGGTCTGGTCCGGGCCGTGGGAGCGGGACACCCCGTCCTTCTACTACATCACTCCGCCCGACCCGAAGCTGTCCGAGGCGGAGGCCGAGGAATGGCTGGAGATGTTCAGCCACACCACCCTGCCCGCGGTGAGCGTCCACGAGGCGGCGCCCGGCCACTACTCACACGGACGCGCGCTTCGCCGGGTCGCCAGCCCGGTGCGGCGGGCCCTGGAGTCCATGACCTTCGCCGAAGGCTGGGCGCACTACGCCGAGGAGATGTGCCTGGAGGAGGGCTTCGGCGAGTACGCCGCCGCGCGGCTCGGGGATCCCGAGTGGACGGCCGACCACTACGAGATCGGTGTCTGGCTGGAGGCACTGATCCGCGTCACCCGGCTGTCCGTGGCCATCGGTATGCACACCGGGACGATGACGGTCGGGGCAGCGGCGGAAAGGTTCTCCGAAGACACCCCGCTGCAGGGACCGTCGGCGCTGTCCGAGGCCCGGCGGGCGACCTTCGACCCCACCTACGGAAGGTACACGTGGGGCAAGCTCGAGATCCTGGCGCTGCGCGAGCGCGCCCGGGAACGGTGGGGGAGTGAGTTCACTCTGCCGCGCTTCCACCGCGCCCTGCTGGAACTGGGTTCGCCGCCGATCGGCCTGATCGGGGCGATCCTCGACGAATAGCGCGGGACCGGTTCCCACAGGCCGGTTCCCACGGGTGGGGAACCGGCCCAAGGCTCCCTCAGGCGCTTTCCGGCCCTTCACCGGGCAGCCCCAGTTCGTTCAGGGCCACCCGAACCCGGCCCCGGCCCTTCTCCAGGGCCCGCGCGGCCCGTCCGGCGTCCACCTCGGCCAACAGCGAGACCAGAGCGACCCGGGTGTCGCCGTCCGCCGCGGTCAGCGCCTCCGCGCACTCTTCCTCGTCCAGACCGGTGGCCTCGACCAGAATCGTCACCACCCGTCCGCGCAGCTTGCCGTTGGTGGCGTCCACGCCCACCATCAGGTTCGAGTAGGTCCGCCCCATGCGCACCATCACCGCCGTGGAGAACGCGTTCAGCAGCAGCTTCTGGGCCGTGCCCGCCTTCATGCGGGTCGATCCGGCGATCACCTCGGCCCCGGTCGCCACCCCCACGTGCACATCGGCACTCTGCGCCAGCGGAGCGTCGGGGTTCGCGCTGATGAGCACCGTGCTGGCCGAACACTCACGGGCCGCCTCCAACGCCCCGCCCACGTACGGGGTCCGCCCGCTCGCGGCGAGGCCGACCGCCAGTGACCCCGCGGGTAGCGCGGCCGCGTCCGTTCGGCCGGACTCCCAGTCGTCCTCGATCCCCTCCACGGCCCGCACGAGCGCGTCGCCGCCGCCCGCGTGGTGGGCCACCACCCACTCGGCGGGGACGCCGTAGGTAGGCGGAAGCTCAGCGGCGTCCTGGGCCGCGATCCGGCCCGATGTGCCCGCACCGAAGTAGTGGATGGGCGCACCCTTTTCCAAGGCGGCCACGCCCAGCTCCACCGCACGGGCCAGCTCCGGCAGTACCGCGTTCACGGCCGCCGCGACCGTGGTGTCCTCAGCGTTGATCTGGCGCAGGATGTCCAGCGCCGGAAGCAGGTCGATGTCGTACGTGCCCGAGTTACGGGCCTCGGTGGGCGCCCGCACGATCACGGCCTCACCGTTCTCCGGGCCTTCGGGGGCCTGTTCCCTGCCGCCGCGCACTGCGCTCTCCTGCTCCTGTTCGGTCCGCAACCGTGCTCGTCCTTCCGTCCGGTCGCGCCGGGCCGTTGCCCAGCGGACCACGGTGCCGACGCGCATAGCGGGTCAGTCGTGGTTTCCGTTGTCACTGTCGGTGGTGCTCCGTGCGGGGTCGCTCCGTCTGCGTCTGCGGTCGTCGTTGAGCCGCAGCCCCCGAACCGCCTCGTAGGTGGTCTCCAAGGCGGTCTTGCTGTCTGTGTAGCGGATCTGCGCCAGCCCCACGAACAGGCAGTCCACGACCGTGAGCTGGGCCAGCCGCGAGGCCGTGGCCCCGGAACGGAACATGGTCTCCCGCGCCGCGGTGGTGAGCACGTGGTCGGCGAAGCCGATGGACGAACGGGGATAGTTGGTGATCGCCACGGTTTCCGCGCCCCGCCGTCCCGCCTCGGACAGCGCCTGCACGGTGTCGATGGTCGTGCCGCTGTGCGAGATACCGATCGCGACGTCGCCCTTTTCCAACAGTGCCGCGCTGGTCAGCATCACGTGCGCGTCCGACCACGCGAACGACGCCAGGCCGATCCGGTGCAGCTTCTGTTGCAGGTCGGCGCCGACGAACGCGCTCGCGCCCACCCCGTACACGTCGATTCTGCGCGCGTTGGCCATGGCGCCGATGACCGTGTGCAGGACCTCGACGTCCAAAGCCGCGCCGGTCTCCTCCACGGCGCGCGCATCGGTGTAGGCGATCTTCTGGACGACGGTGACGAGGGTGTCGTCCGGGTTGATGTCGCTGGCCAGCTCGGGGGTGTTGGTCCGCGCGCCCCTGGCCTGACCTGCCTCGGTGGCCAGGGCCAGGCGCAGTTCGCGGTATCCGCTGAAGTCGATGGTGCGGCAGAACCGGATGACGGTGGCCTCGGACGTCGCACAGTCCTTGGCGAGCTGGGTGATGGAGGAGGCAGCGGCTCGTTCGGGGTCGTCGACGACCCGTTGGGCGACCCGCTGTTCGGCGGGGGCGAGTGAGGGGAGTAGCGATCTGATCCGGAGAACCGTTGTGGGGACCGGTGACGGAGGGCCGTCACCCCGGTCCGTGCGGTCACCAGACGGCTTCGGGATTTGCGCCATGGAGGAAAGTTTCTTTCGGTCGTGGTGCAGAGTCAACGCACCGACAGGAAAAACCGGGAGATTCAAGGATTTCAAGGGACGGCCTGCGCGGCAAGTACCCCCGTTCTGATTGCGGGATCCCAGCTCAAGCGGCACTCTTGAAGGCGGGGCGGCGCCGTCCCACCCGACGAACCGGTGCCCGCCTCACAGAGGGGATGGAGCTGTGTCGCTGTTCGACCCGCAGGAATCACGGGGCGAGGCGACCGCCGCACCCCCCTCCCAGGGCCTCTACGTCTGCCTCCTGGGCCACTTCACCGTCCAGGTCGACGGCGTACCCCTCCGCTTGCGCGGTGACCGGCGGCGCGCGCTGCTCGCCACACTCCTCCTGAACGCAGGGAAGGCGGTCCACACCGACGCCCTCATCGAGCGGGTCTGGGAGACCGGCGGGCAGGCCGCCCGCGGCGCACTCCAGGTCCATGTGGCACGGGCGCGGGCCCTCCTCGAGCAGCAGGTGGGACATCCGCTCATCCAGGGCGCCGACGGAGGCTACCGGATCGACCTCGAAGAGCACCGGTCCGACCTCCTGCATTTCCGCGGGCTGGTCCGTGCCGCCGACCACGCCGCGGCGCGGGGGGACCTCGACACCCACGCCGACCACCTCTCCCGGGCGCTGGGCCTCTGGTGCGGGCCGGTCCTGGGCGACGTCGTCGCACCCGTCCTGCACGAACGGGACGTCGCGGTGCTGGACGAGGAGCTGCTCCGCGTGGCGGAGCGGGGGTTCGGGGCGGCGCTGGCCAAGGGCGACCACGAGCGGGTCGCCGCCAGGGTCGCACGCATCGCCGCCGAACACCCGGAACGCGAACCCCTCATCCGGGTCCAGATGATCGCCCTCTACCGCTCCGGTCGACAGAGCGAAGCCCTGCGCGCCTATGCCCGGACCCGCTCGGTGCTGTCCGAGCGCCTGGGCGCGGACCCCGGTGCTGAACTCCAGGAGACCTTCCACGGCATCCTGCGCGGTGACCTGGACAGCCGCCTCGGCCACGGGCCGCTCGTCACCGGGCCGGGCGGTCTCGTCCCCCGGCAGCGTGCCCACCACGACACCCGGCCCTGCGCCGTCCGCGAGAGCCCCCGGCCGACCGAGGCCCTGGTCCCCGCCGAGCTGCCTGCGGCGCCCCGCGCCTTGGTCGGCCGTGCCGAAGCCATGTCGGAACTCGACCGCCTCGTCGATCCCTGCTCACCGGCCCCCGGCAGCGTCCTGGTGCGGGGACCGGCGGGGGCGGGCAGCAGCGCACTGGCCGCGCGATGGGCGCACTCGGTTGCCACGCACTTCCCCGACGGCCAGATCTACGTCAACCTGCGCCGCGCGGACGGCAGCCCGCGCGAACCCGGCGTGGTGCTGAACCGTCTCGTCCGCTCCCTGTCCGCCGACGCGGTGGACACCGGGAACCTGGACGACGGTTCCGCCGAGCCCGACGAGGCCGCCGCCCGGGCCCGCTCCCTGATGGCGGGGCGCAGGGTGCTGTTCCTGCTCGATAATGCCGTTACCGCCCGACAGGTGCGGCCGCTGCTGCCGGGCAGTCCGGGAAGCGCGGCGGTGGTGACGAGCCGCCACTGGCTCACCGACCTCCTGGTGCGGGACGGTCTGCGCGCCCTCCCGCTGGACGCCCTGTCCGAGGAGGATGCGGTCTCGCTGCTGGGTTCCCTCCTGGGCCCGGACCGCTGCCCGCCGGATGTGCTGCGCCGGCTCTCCGAACTCGCGGGCTGCCTGCCACTGTCCCTGCGGATGGCGGTGGCCTGGCTGGACACACACCCGGACCGGTCTGCGGCGGAGCTGGTTCGGCTGGTGGAGAGGGTGGACCCGGCGCAGGGCGTCTCGCCCACGGCCCGGATGGCCGCCGTGCTGCGCGCCGGGCCCCTGGGGGCGGGCACGGCCGCGGGGAAGTACCGACCGGGCTCCGACCACCGGGGCTGAGTCTCCGCCACCGCTCTTACGTGCGGCTTTCAGCCGGGAGGAGACCGACCGCACACCTGGAACAGCGACAATACGGACCGAACGGAAAATCCGGGTTCCGGTCCCGCCAATGGACGGTCGTGAGATCGACCAGATGTGCTTTGGGGGGTGCTCAGCGGTCTGATGAGTCGCTAGTGTCATGATCATGACGCAGAACAACGAGCCCAACCAGGACCCGGCGGGAACCACGCAGCACTTCCGCCGTTTCGTCGACGAGAACCCCGAGCCCGAGGTGGCTCCGCGGCGCCCGATCCTGCCGCTAGTGCTGGCTGGTGTCGGTGTCGTCCTCGCCATCGGCATCATCGTCGCACTGGTTATGGCCTTCTCATAGGACAAGTTGCATGAACCCCATCCGGGAGGCCGCAAGGACCCTTTCGGGTGGCGTTCGGTATGTGACGGGGACGACCCCTGGGCGACCCCACAACCGGTTCGCGACCACCCCGCGGCCCTGCTAGAGTTGTCTCCGTTGCCGCAGCGAGCCGGAAGCATTCCGGGGGTTCGGGCGGTGATCGGGCGTCATTAGCTCAGTCGGCAGAGCAGCTGACTCTTAATCAGCGGGTCCGGGGTTCGAGTCCCTGATGACGCACCACCCAAACGGCCCCGGCCGGACGGTTCATCCGTCCCGCCGGGGCCGTTGTCGTGCGCGCCCCCGCCCCGCTCCCGCGTCCGCCCAGCATGGCGTCGCGCGCGCCTTTTTCCAGTCCGGTGTTCTGGCGCACATCAGCCCGAAGATGGCTCAGGCTCCCCCGAAGTTCCGGTAGAGTTATCTCCGTTGCCGCAGCGAGCCGGAAGCATTCCGGGGGTTCGGGCGGTGATCGGGCGTCATTAGCTCAGTCGGCAGAGCAGCTGACTCTTAATCAGCGGGTCCGGGGTTCGAGTCCCTGATGACGCACCACCCAAACGGCCCCGGCCGGACGGTTCATCCGTCCCGCCGGGGCCGTTGTCGTGCGCGCCCCGGTCGGCCCCTCGACCTCGGGTTCTCGGCATTCGGCCCCTCGACAGTCGGTATCTGGACATGGTGCCCCGTCCCCGCCCCGTGGCAGCTCCGTGTCAGCTTAGTGCCAGGCTCCATGCCAGCTCCATGTCCACAGCTTCTGTAGTGGCGGTGGAGATGGAGAGGCGGGGGTGGGGTGTTCTCCTGCGGTTGGGGTTGCCTTTCGGGGTGGGGTTCCCTCCTTTCCCGCCGCGTGATTGTGGCCGTCTCCGCTGCGCGCCTCAAGGTCGTCGCCATCGAGCGCTTCGCGCGTCAACGGCGCTCCACCTTGACCCGCTCCGCTACGACGGCGGGTT
>NZ_BAAGZJ010000041.1:0-64224 GCF_054778635.1 Nocardiopsis nanhaiensis | reverse complement strand
CCTCGCAAGCTCGGCAGCATCGCACAGCGGGGGCCCGCCCGGGTTCGGCTGTCGACTGAGAGATGCGCAGTGACAGTGCCGCTGGGGCGACGCGCAGCAGGGTATGTGTCCGCCGAACATGCCCTAGCGCCGCACCGCGCATCAGGCGAGCGCCTCGCTTCCGGTCCGGACCCCCTGACGGGCGCTCTCCCACAGGGCGGTGAGCGCGGTGGTCACCATGAAGCGCGTACCCACGCCGATGGCGCGCTCGTCCACGTCGAAGGTGCCGCGGTGCAGGTCCAGCATGGGGCCGTCCCACTCCGGGGAGTGGGTGCCGAGCCGGGCCAGAGCGCCGGGCGCGTGCTCCAGATACCAGGCGAAGTCCTCCCCGCCCAGGCTCTGCTGGGTCGGCGCGGCGGCGTCGGCTCCGAGGGCCAGGGTCACGGCCTCGCGCATGACGTCCACGCTGGTGGCCTCGTTGATGGTGGGCGGGACACCGCGCCGGTAGGTGACCTCGGCATCGGCGCCGTAGGCGGAGGCCACCGACTCCACGAGGCCCTTGATGATGTCCGGTGCCGCGTGCCAGGACTCGTCGTCGAGGCAGCGCACGGTGCCTTCGGCCACGGCGTCGTCGGGGATGACGTTGGGTGCCGAGCCCGCGCTGATCCGGCCCCACACCAGGCTGAACCCTGCGCGGGGATCGATGCGGCGCGACAGCGCCGCGGGGAGTTCGGTGACGACCTTGCCCAGCGCGTAGACGAGGTCGGAGGTCAGGTGGGGACGGGCGGTGTGCCCGCCCGGGCCGGACAGGCGGACCATGACCTGGTCGCAGGCGGCGGTGATGCCTCCGGTGCGCAGTCCGACCTTGCCGACCATCAGGCGGGGGTCGCAGTGTAGGGCGAAGACCCGGTCCACGTCCTCCACACCGCCCGCGTTGACGACCTCCACCGCCCCGCCGGGAAGCTCCTCGGCGGGCTGGAAGAGGAGCCGGACCCGGCCGGGCAGTGCCCCGGCACGGGCCTGCTGGGCGAGGAAGACGCCCGTCGCCAGCAGGACCGCGGTGTGCACGTCGTGACCGCAGGCATGGGCCGCGCCCGGGACCGTGGAGCGGTAGGGGACGTCCTTCTCGTCGGTGAGGGGGAGCGCGTCGATGTCGGCTCGCAGAGCCACGGTGGGGCCGGGGCCGTCTCCGATGTCGCAGATCAGTCCGGTTCCTTGGGGGAGCCGACGGGGTTTCAGCCCGAGCTGGCGCAGCCGCTCGTCCAGTCGGCCCGTGGTGCGGTGTTCCGCGAACGCCAGCTCCGGGTGCATGTGCAGGTCCCGGCGGAAGCCCGCGAACTCCCGCTCATGGCGCGCCAGAAAAGCGGTCAACTGTTCCGGCAGGTCACGTCCCTGCATCGAGGGTCCCCTCTTCGTTACACGTCTTACCGCGCACCGGCTCCGTCGCCGACGCCGATCTTCGCGCGGGTGGGGTCCCCGACGAACTCGGCGGAGAGCATGTCCACGACGTCCTCGAGCGAACCGCCTTCGGTGACGACCGCCCGCTGACGCTCGTAGGAGGCACCCTTGTCCAGGATCTCGGAGATCAGGTCCAGGTCCTCCGTGCAGCCCAGGCGGGCGGCGACCGGCGTCAGGTCGCGGACCAGCTCGTAGAGGTCGTCACGGATCGGAACGGTGGTTCCGTGTGCGTCCGTGATGACACGAGCGTCGAGTCCGTAGCGGGTGGCCCGCCACTTGTTGTCCTTCACCACCCAGGACGGCGGGCTGGGCAAGCTGTACCCGCGGTCGAGCTGGTGATCGAACAACTCCACCAGACACTGGGAGAGAGCGGTGGCCATTCCCACCTCGCGCAGGGTGGGAATACCGTCGAACATCCGGATCTCGATGGTGCCGAAATCCGGGTGCGGGCGGATGTCCCACCACACTTCCTTGATAGAGGCGATGGTACCCGCCCTGAGAAGGGTTTCGAGGTATTCCTCGAAAGCGGGCCACCCAGGGAGGTTCGGCGGCGGCCCGGAAGTGGGCAGTGCGCCGAAGACGATGGAACGCGCGGAAGCCAGACCGGTGTCATGACCGCACCAGAATGGGCTGGAAGCACTCAAAGCGAGAAAATGCGGTATATACCGCGCGAGCGCGTTCACAATCGGGATGGCCTTCTCCTGTCCGCGCACGCCCACGTGGACGTGGACCCCGCAGGTCAGGATCCGGCGGGCGAGCCACTGCATCTGGTCGACCAGCTCCCCGTACCGCTTGCCGGGACTGAGCTCCTGGTCGCGCCAGTGGTCGATCGGGTGGGTTCCGGAACAGGCGAGGACGGCACCGCGCGGTTCGAGGACCTCGCGCATGCGCGTCACGTTGCGGCCGAGGTCGCGTTTGGCCTCCTCGACCGTCTCGCAGATCCCCGTCACCACTTCTACCTGGGACTGCATCAGTTCATGCCGCAGCGGGGGGACCGTCGCCTCACTGCTGAGGTCGGGGAGCGCCGCGAGGAGTTGCGGCGCCTCTTGGCGAAGATGGCGACTTCCCCGGTCGACGAGCTGGAGTTCCCACTCGACGCCGAGCGTCGCGCGTTCGGACGTTTTGAATGCGATTCCCATCTGCCCTCCAGGTGTGGGACGGCCGTTGTGGCCGACGCACCGCTCGTCCCGGTGAACCGGCCAACCGGGACAGAAGAGGACTACCCGCCGCACACCGCGCGCATACGGAAGAAGACGCCGGGAAAGAAGCGAATTCCGCGGGCGAACCTTTCGCTTCTGGCTCAGGTTTTTCGCCGCTTCAGGGACACGGCCGCACCCGCCGCCGCGATCACCGCCGCCACCAGCGACAATCCCAGGGCCAACAGCCGCTGGGCCAGACGGCGCTGAGCGAGATCGCGTTCGCTGGGCCGCAGGACCGCGATCGGCCGCGTCCAGTCCATCCCGTTCTCCTCCGGCAGCGGGAGGGAGCCCGTGTAGGGCGGCGGCAGCGGAAGCCAGGTGGCCGTCCACGCCGCACTGAACATCACCAGGCGCATCACGAGGTTGATCCACACCAGCAGGCCGACGAGCACCGCGAAGGAGGCGTAGACCGGGTTGGTGAGGGTCCCGGCCAGCAGCTGCGCGGCGGCGTTCTTGAGCACCTCGAAGCCCACCGCGCCCAGCAGCGCGCCGCGCCACATCATCCGTGGCGGCCGCGCGGTCCCCGACAGCAGCGAGAAGACCAGCAGGAACAGGAGCATGTTCACGCCGATGGCGATGGCCAGGGCCAGCACGCGCAACGACAGGTTCGCGATCAACGACCCGTCCAAGCCGACCAGGGACAACAGCCAGACCGTGGCCGTCTGCATGACGCTGGTGAAGGCGACGGTGAAGAACAGGGCCGCCCCCAGGGCGGCCATGACCAGCAGGTCGCCCGCCTTGCGCACCAGGAAGTTCGGGCCCTGTTTGAGGTTCGTCAGCCAGATCGAGTGGAGGGCCTCGCGCAGTACCGACACCGAGTTCAGCCCCGCGTACAGCAGGCCGAGCAGACCGATCACGCCCGCGCCCAGGCGGGCGTCCGCGATCTGCTCCATGGGGAGCTGCTGGGACAGCCCCGGCAGCACCTCGTCCAGCGCCTCCTCCATGTAGGACATGAGCTCGACCTGGCGGGCCGCGAGGTAACCGACGACGGCGAAGGCCAGCGCCAACAGCGGAAAGAAGGACAGGAACGCGAAGTAGGTGACGGCTCCGGCCAGCTGGTTGCCGTTGCGGTCCGCGTAGCGCTCGTACGCACGCACCAAGTGGTCGAGGGACGGATACCGGCGCCGCAGCTCCCAGTAACCGTCCATCGCCAGGTTCTGATAGTGCCGGGCCGTGTCCTTCGCCCGCGCCAGCACTCCGGCCATGGTCTCCGATCCTCTCCCCGCCCCTGTGGGCCGCCGCCCCGTGGGCCGCCCTTCGCTGTGGCCCGTGTTCGGGCGCCCCAGGTGGATGCACAACCTAGCCTCGCCGTTCCAGTCGGAGGAAAACCCCACGCCCGACCGGTACCGAAGCGACGGCAAACTTGAATCCGGGGTGCGCCGAGGCGGTGCTCCCGGTGAGGAGAGCGGGGGTCGACAGGTGGGAACTGCGGGAGCGCGGCTACGCGCGGTACTGGGGGTGCGCACCGGGGGGCCGAACGGCGCCTGGCCCGAGGCTGCCCCAGAGAGCGGGGTGCTCGCCGCGGCCTACGCGGAGCGCTTCGGTTCGGAACCCTCGGGAGTATGGCGCGCCCCCGGGCGGTTGGCCCTCATGGGCGAACACACCAAGGCCAGCGGCGGTGCCGCACTGTACTCAGCCCTCCCCTGGGGTGTGACGGCCGCGGTGGGCACCGCGGCGGACGGGCTCGTGCGCACAGCGACGCTCAGCGGGCCGCTGGGTGCTCAGGACCGCTCCGCCCGCGCCGTATCCTCAGCCGCCTCTGACGCGCGCTCCAGCGGTGCTCTGAGGTCCGATGCGGGGGTTCGGGTGGTCTTGGCGGCGGACCTGCCCGAACACGCTTCCCTGGGCCACTCCGCGGCGGTCGGCGCGGCGGTCTCCCTGGCGCTGGCCGATCTCGCCGGCATGGACCGCCCCAGGGGAGCCTCCGCCGGCCAGAGCGCCGCCCTTGACGCCCGCACCGGGCACGCCGTACGCGTGAACCTGGCGAGCGGAAAGTCCGCCGTGTTTCCGTTCGACCTCTCCGGGGCCGGGCTGCGACTGGTCGTCATGGAGACCGGGGAACTGCCCCGGCGGGACCCCCGACCGGTCCGTGCCGCTGAGCTGGACCGGGCCAAGGACCTGTTGGGCCCGTTGCGCGCCGTCCAGAACCTGCCCGAAGCACTGCGGGGCCTCCAGAATCCCGTGCTGCGCAACCGGGTGGAGTACGCCGTCACCGAGGTACACCGGCTCAATGCCGCCGTCGGACTCTTGCGCGCGGAGCGCGCCGTGGAGGTCGGACCGGTCCTATCCGCCTCGCACCTGTCCCTGCGCCGCTTCGACCTGCCTCTGCCCGCTGTGGAGCTGGCCGTGGGGACCGCCGCTCGCGCGGGCGCCCGAGGGGCCCGGATGTCCGGGTGGGCCGGTACGGCCATCGCTCTCGTACCGGAGGAGCGGGTCGGGAGGGTCACCGCTGCGGTCCGGAGTGCCTTCGAGGAGAAGGGCTGGCCCGTCCCCCGGATGCGCGCGGCCGTGCCCTCCGCCGGTGCCGCGCGGCTGGCCTGAGGAGCTGACCTGTACTAGGGCATGTTCACGACTCCCGATGGCCGCGCCCGCGGCCGGAGATCCGCAATCCTATGGCCGCCCGGGGGAATCCGGGCGAACCCCACTACCCTGTCAGCGATCACAAGGGACATACCGAAGCGAACAGACGGCGCGGAGCAGATAGGCGAATCGATGGCTGACCGACGGCACCCGGGCGAGCACGGCTCGACCGGCGAGCACAACAGAGGGGGCGTGTTCCGGCGCGGCGGTGGCGACTCCGACAAGCCCCCCGAATTCGAGAAGCTCTACCGCTCCCGCGAGTCCGAGCAGCGTGTGGTGGGTGAGACCCGGCGGCTTCCCCCCGCCGACGAGGTCTCCCCGAACCGGCCGAGGAAGCGCCGGACCCACAGCTCCGGGCGCGAGTACGACGGCCGCGGCCTCAAGCGGAGGGCTCGGGAGCGGCGCAAGCGCCGCGTGCGGAACATCCTGATCCTCGTGTTGGTCCTCGTCCTGGTGCTCCCCGGGGGTTTCTACATCTGGGCGGACTCGCGGCTGGAGCGGGTCGACGCCCTCCAGGACTTCGACGAGCGCCCCGACCGGCAGCCCGGCACGACGTACATGATCGTCGGCTCCGACAGCCGCGACGGCCTGGACGACGACCAGATGGAGGAGCTCGCCACCGGCCGCGCCGAAGGCAGCCGGACCGACACGGTGATGGTCCTGTACATGCCCCGCGACGGCGATCCCACGATCGTCAGTGTGCCGCGCGACTCCTACGTCCCCATGCCGATCCCCGGCTACGCCGACAACAAGATCAACACGGCCTTCGCCGACGACGTGTGCGGTACCGACGACGACGGCGAAGAGGTCTGCGGCGGGCCGGGCCCGATGGTGGAGAGCTTCGAGCGCGCCTCCGGTGTGCGGATCGACCACTACGTCGAGATCGGCATGGGCGGCTTCGTGGACCTGGTCGACGCGGTCGGCGGCGTGGAGCTGTGCCCGGAGGAAGCGATGGAGGACCCGAAGGCGGGCCTCGACATCGAGGCGGGCTGCCAGGAGATGGACGGCGGCACCGCCCTGGGCTACGTGCGGACCCGCGCCACCCCGCGGGCCGACCTGGACCGCATCCAGCGCCAGCGCGAATTCTTCTCCGCGCTGATCGAGGAGGCCAGCGCCCCCAGCACGCTGTTCAACCCGTTCCGTTCGGTCCCGCTCGTGGTCGCGGGCACCGACACCTTCGCGGTCGACGAGGGCGACAAGCTCCGCCACCTGGCGAGCATGCTGATGGCCATGCGCGGCGGAACCGAGACCACCGCCGTGCCGGTCGGGGACACCCCGACGCTGGAGGGTGTCGGTTCGGTCGTGGTGTGGGACGAGGCCAGGTCCGAGCAGATGTTCGACGCCATGCGCAACGGCGAACCCATCCCGGAGGAGGCCATGGAGGACTGATCGCTCCACACCGCCCCCAGGGCGTGTCTAGAACGAGCGAAGGGCCCGCCACCGGAGTGACGGGCCCTTCTTCGTGACGTTCCGTACTGTGCGCGCCTACCCCCCAGCGGGCGCACGGCCGGCACGTCGGCTCATACTGGCCGAGCGGTAAAAAACCCGCTCTGGCCTGCCGGTTCTCACCGGCTTGACTCCACACTAGGTCAAAGTTCGCGAAAGGTGCGAATCGTGTTCACGTGTCATAAGTCGCACCCGACTCCGGACGACCCCCTCCGGCGCTTCCATCCTCCCACCGCGACCCCTCGAATGTGGCCCGAACACGGGAAACACGCCGGACGACTTCGGCGGTCCCGCCCCCGATCCCCCGCGAAAACCGCCTTCCGCGCGTCTCGGCCCGAACACGCCCTAGAGGCGACCGCGCCCGGGCGCTCCCACACGGGTGCACCCGGGCGTGGTCAAGGTCTCACCGCGACCGCCGGCTCATGGCGGAAGCGGATCGATCCCTTCTAGGCGAGACGCTTGCTCAGGTTCTCGTCCAGAGCCGCGAGGAACTCCTCGGTGGTCAGCCACCCCTGGTCGGAACCGACCAGCAGGGCCAGGTCCTTCGTCATCTGGCCGCCCTCGACGGTCTTGATGACGACGTCCTCGAGCGTGTTCGCGAACTCGACGACCTTCGGGGTGTTGTCCAGCTTGCCCCGGTGCTCCAGACCGCGGGTCCACGCGAAGATGGACGCGATCGGGTTGGTCGAGGTGGGCTTGCCCTGCTGGTGCTGGCGGTAGTGACGGGTCACGGTGCCGTGGGCCGCCTCGGCCTCGACCGTGCGGCCGTCGGCGGTGCGCAGCACGGAGGTCATCAGGCCGAGCGAGCCGTAGCCCTGCGCGACGGTGTCGGACTGGACGTCACCGTCGTAGTTCTTGCAGGCCCAGACGTAGCCGCCCTCCCACTTGAGCGCGGCGGCGACCATGTCGTCGATGAGGCGGTGCTCGTAGGTGAGGCCGGCCGCCTCGAAGCGCTCCTTGAACTCGGCCTCGTAGATCTCCTCGAACACGTCCTTGAACATGCCGTCGTAGGCCTTGAGGATGGTGTTCTTGGTGGACATGTACACCGGGTAGTTGCGGTCCAGGCCGTAGTTCAGGCTGGCGCGCGCGAAATCCTCGATGGACTTCCGGAAGTTGTACATGCCCATCGCGACGCCGCCCTCCTCGGGGAAGTCAGCGACGTCGAACTCGACCGGCTGGCTGCCGTCGGCCGGGGTGTAGGTCATGGTGACCGTACCGGCGCCGGGCACCTTGAAGTCGGTGGCCTTGTACTGGTCGCCGTGGGCGTGACGGCCGATGATGACCGGCTTCGTCCAGCCCGGCACCAGCCGCGGCACGTTCTCACAGATGATGGGCTCGCGGAACACGACGCCGCCGAGGATGTTGCGGATGGTGCCGTTCGGCGACCGCCACATCTTCTTGAGGCCGAACTCCTCGACACGGGCCTCGTCGGGCGTGATGGTGGCGCACTTGACGCCGACGCCGTGCTCCTTGATGGCGTGGGCGGCGTCGACCGTGACCTGGTCTTCGGTGCGGTCGCGCTCCTCGATACCGAGGTCGTAGTACTTGAGGTCGACGTCGAGGTACGGAAGGATCAGGCGGTCCTTGATGAAGGACCAGATGATCCGCGTCATCTCGTCGCCGTCGAGCTCGACTACGGGGTTTTCGACCTTGATCTTGGCCATGGCTGTGTGGCTGTCCCTTCAGTCTTCGCTACCGCCTCGTGCGGCAGAGACCCGGGACCGGTTTGTGGCCGGGCCCGGCTCCGCGCGCGCGGCAATCCCCTGATCCCGCCCGGTGTCCGTGCTTCCCGGGGAGGCGGTGCTTGTCGGTGTCGCGGTATCTCGACATCAAGCTTATTCGACGCCTAGGGGGAGAGTTGCGGCGCCACCCAGGCCAACACGATCAGCAGGACCGCGAGTCCGGCCAGAGTGAGCAGATCGACCCAGCGCCGACGCACGGCCAGCAGGCCGATCCAGTCCTTGGGCAGGAACAACCTGAAGGTCGCGGCGAGCAGCAGGGCACCCGCGATGATCGCCGGCCCGCGCTTGAAATAGGCCGCGGCCACGACCACGATCCCCGCCGCCAGGGCCGACAGGACCAGGGCGTAGGGAACCTGGGAAAGCCAGTAGGGCACCTTCTTCCGGTTGCCGCCCGTCTCGCCCGTGCCGGCTCCTGAGGCGCTCCGGTCCGGCGTGTTGCCGTCCGCCGCGCCCCCGTCCGAGCCCGCCGCCTCCGTCTGCTCCGCGTCGTCCACCGCGTCCCGACCTGTTCGCTTCCGAATTGCTTGACCGCCGCGCGGTTCGTTCTCCACGGCCTCTTCCCCGCCCCTGGCACAGTCCGGCCACCCGGCGGGAGCTCCCTGTCCGAAACCGAACAGCGCTCCAGTCTGGCTCATGTTCCTGGTGACTTGGGCCGGTCCCACGCGAACGCGGCTTCACCGACGAGGAGAGACCGAACCCATTGTAGTGAACGGCACCGCCGAGCCCAGGGCTCACAGAAACGGACTCGCCCCCCTCGGAGCACGCCTCTGACCGTTTCCTCCTTCCGGTTTGGCCACAGAACCGTATTTCCGCGTCGCATCCGCCTAACTCCGGAGTAAGCGCGTAGAACATGTATCAGCCGGGTAACCAGAGTGGAGATGAGTGCACCGGTGAGCGAGGACTACCCCCATGAAGCCCACTCGACGTGTAGACCGACCCTCCACTGCCCGACAGCCTCCCCTCCCCCACCGCCGCCCGTACCCCCACCGACCGCGCCCAAGTAGCCCGGGAGGAGCCACCGTGGACGGTCCCTACCTAGGGGTGGAAGAGTCCGGCGACCTCTGCCAGCTCACCGGTGAGGTCACCACGGTCGGCCGCGGTGAGGGCGCCGATATCCGCTTGAACGACCGGAGCGTCTCCCAGCTCCACGCCGAGCTCGTCCGCCGCGGACCCTACGTGTACGTCGTCGACCTGGGCCTGTCCCGCAACGGCACCCGCGTCAACGGACGGCCCATCGCCCGGCGCGTCCTGGAGGAGGGCGACATCGTGAGCTTCGGCACCGCCCGCTGCCGGATCGGCGGCCTGCCCAGCGAACAGCTCAGCCCCGAGATCGGACTGCGCCGGGGCTCCGCGCCCGAGCTCACCCGCCGCGAACTGGACGTGCTGACCGCCCTGTGCCAACCGGCCCTCTCGGAAGAGGCCTTCGTCGCCCCTGCCACCGCCCGCGACATCGCCGAAACGCTCGTGGTCACCGAAGCCGCAGTCAAACAGCACCTGCTGCGGCTCTACCAGAAGTTCCGGATCCCCGAAGGGCAGAACCGGCGCACCCGCCTGGCCAACGAGGTCGTGGCCCTGGGCCTGGTCCGACCGATGCCGGTGGGCAGCTCCTCCCGCCGCGCCAGCTGACCGCGAAGGCGCACGGGTTCGGGAGGCGCTGGGGCGGGGCCGCCCCGGACGGGGACGACCCCTCTGCGCCGGTTCTGGGCCGAGAGGTCCCGGTCAGGCTGCGGTCGTCAGACCGCGAGACCGGCCTGGCGCTCGGCCGCCTCGACCACGTTGACCAGCAGCATCGCCCGGGTCATCGGGCCGACGCCGCCGGGGTTCGGCGACATGTGTCCGGCGACCTCGTTGACGTCGAGGGCCACGTCACCGGCCAGACCCTCGTCGGTGCGGGACACACCCACGTCCAGCACGGCCGCGCCCGGCTTGACCATGTCCTTGGTGATGAGCCCCTGCACGCCCGCGCCGGCGACGACGATGTCGGCCTTGCGGGTGTGCGCGGCCAGGTCACGGGTGCCGGTGTGGCACAGGGTGACGGTGGCGTTCTCCGAACGGCGGGTCAGCAGCAGGCCGAGGGGGCGGCCCACGGTGACACCGCGCCCGACCACCACGACCTCCGCTCCCTTGATCGGTACCTCGTAGCGGTTGAGCAGCTCCACGATGCCGCGCGGGGTGCACGGCAGCGGGGCCTTCTCCATGAGGACGAGCTTGCCCAGGTTGACCGGCTGGAGGCCGTCGGCGTCCTTGACCGGGTCGACCAGCCCGAGAACCCGGTTCTCGTCCATGCCCTTGGGCAACGGCAGCTGTACCAGGTAGCCGGTGCAGGCGGGGTCCTCATTGAGCTCGTGGACCGCCTGCTCCACCTGCTCCTGGGTGGCGTCGGCGGGCAGGTCGCGGCGGATGCTCGCGATGCCCACCTGCGCGCAGTCTCGGTGCTTGCCGCGCACGTAGGTGTGGCTGCCCGGGTCGTCACCGACCAGGACGGTGCCCAGGCCGGGGGTGATGCCCTTGGCGTGCAGCTTGGCCACCCGCTCCGCCATTTCTTCCTTGATGGCCTTGGCGGTGGCCTTGCCGTCCAGAACGATCGCGCTCATGCGTAGCTCCTCGGGTGCGTCTAGTGGAAGAAGTGGCGGGTGCCGGTGAGGTACATCGTGACCCCTGCCGCCTCGGCGGCGGCGATGACCTCGGAGTCGCGCATCGAGCCGCCGGGCTGGACGACGGCGCGTACACCGGCCCCGGTGAGGATCTCCAGCCCGTCGGCGAAGGGGAAGAAGGCGTCGCTGGCGACCACTGACCCGGTGACCCGGTCGCCCGCGCGGGAGACGGCCAGGCGGGCGGAGTCCACCCGGTTGACCTGACCCATGCCCACGCCCACGGTGGCCCGGTCCGCGGCGAGGAGGATCGCGTTGGACTTGACCGCGCGCACGGCCTTCCAGGCGAAGGCCAGGTCGGCGAAGGTGGCCTCGTCCGCGCCCTCGCCGGTGGCCAGCGTCCAGGAGGCGGGGTCGTCGCCCTCGGCGTCGATGACGTCGGTGTCCTGGACGAGGAGTCCGCCGCTGATCTGGCGGGTCTCCACACGCGGCCCCTGGGCCGGGTCGGCGACCACGAGCAGGCGGATGTTCTTCTTCTTGGAGAGCGTCTCGACGGCCTCCGGGATGAAACCGGGGGCGACCACGACCTCGGTGAAGACCTCGGCGATCTGCGCGGCCAGCTCGGCGCCGACCTCGCGGTTGGTGGCGATCACGCCGCCGAAGGCGGAGACCGGGTCGCTGGCGTGCGCCTTGCGGTGCGCCTCGGCGTTGTCAGCGCCCACGGCGATCCCGCACGGGTTGGCGTGCTTGATGATGGCCACGCACGGGCCGTCGAAGTCGTAGGCGGCGCGCAGGGCGGCGTCGGCGTCGACGTAGTTGTTGTAGGACATGGCCTTGCCGTGCAGCTGCTCCGCCCCGGCCAAGCCGCCTCCGCCCGAACCGGCCTCCGTGTACAGCGCTGCCTTCTGGTGCGGGTTCTCGCCGTAGCGCAGGGCGGTCTCACGGGTGTGCACCGAAGCGCGGAAGGCGGGCCATCCGGAGGCCTCGGCCTCGGCGTCGGGGGCGTAGTCACCCGCGAACCAGTCCGCCACCGCGGCGTCGTATGCGGCAGTGTGCTGGAAAGCCAGCCCGGCCAGGTGCTTGCGCTGCTCGCGGGTGAAGCCGCCGTCCCGGACGGCCTGCAGGGACGCGTCGTAGCTGGCGGGGTCCACGACGATCGCGACGCTGCCGTGGTTCTTCGCCGAGGCGCGCACCATCGCGGGGCCGCCGATGTCGATCTTCTCGATGCACTCGGCCTGGGAGGCGCCCGAGGCCACCGTGTCGGAGAAGGGGTAGAGGTTCACCACGACCAGGTCGAAGGGTGCGATGCCCAGCTCGTCGATCTTGGCGACGTGGTCCGGGTTGCCCTGGTCGGCGAGGAGCCCGGCGTGCACGGAGGGGTGGAGGGTCTTGACCCGGCCCTCCATGATCTCGGGGAAGCCGGTGACGTCCTCGACGGGGGTGACGGGGATGCCCGCGGCGGTGAGCCGGCCCGCGGTGGATCCAGTGGAGACGATCTCCACTCCGGCCTCGGCCAGGCCGATGCCCAGCTCCTCCAGACCGGTCTTGTCGTACACGCTGATCAGCGCACGCCTGATGGCCTGCTGGGTCACCGTTTCTCCTTCGTTTCGGTGCGGCCGAACCGCACGTGCCTGCCGTCGATGCTCCAGCCCTCTCGCGAGAGGCGGCCGACCGTGTCGATCAGCATCCGCCGCTCCACGGCCTTGATCCGCTCGTGGAGGCTGGACTCGTCGTCGCCGTCCTCGACGGGCACCGCGACCTGGTCGATGATCGGACCGGAGTCGACGCCCTCGTCGAGGAAGTGGATGGTGGTGCCGGTGACCCGGACACCGTGGGCGAGCGCGTCACGCACGGCGTGCGCGCCGGGGAAAGAGGGCAGCAGCGCCGGGTGGATGTTGACGGCCTGGTGGCGGCCGATCACGGCGGGCCCGAGGATGCGCATGAACCCGGCGGAGACGACCAGGTCGGGGCGGTATTCGGCGATGCTCTCGGACATGGCCGTGTCCCAGGCCGACCTGTCGGAGTAGGAGCGGAAGGGTACGACGAACGTGGGTACGCCGGCCGCCTCGGCTACCTCGACCCCGCGTGTTCCCTCACGGTCCGTTCCGACGGCGACGATCTCGGCCCCGTAGGCGGGGTCCTTCGCGGCTTCCATCAGGGCGGCCATGTTGCTGCCCGTCCCCGATATGAGAACCACCACTCGCGCGGACAAAGCGTGCTTCTCCCTCATGTGTAGAAGAACGGTGCGGAAGACACGGGAGTTACCCCCGCGCCCGGGGGCGCCGGGGGACGGCGCAGCATCCGGGTTTCGCGTACGCCTGGTACAGGCGCCAGGCACTGGCCCTACTCGGCCCGTCCGCGTACCCACCCTATCGGCTTGGGTACCGTCTACCTCACGCGGACCGGACCTTCGTACCAGCGCTCACCGAGACCATGGAACGATGGCGGGACCGCACCACCGACGACACCCGGTACGCTCCGCGCAGGCGAGAGCGGACCAGGGCGCCCCACGGTGCGGGGCGCCACCGAAGGAGTGAACCTTGACCGACAACAGCCCGGAGCCCCGCGCCGACGGACAGCAGCCCAAGGCCGAACGAGGAGGCCTGTGGGGACTGTTCCTGGGTCTGGCGGGCCTGTTGTTCCCGCCCTACAGCGGCGTGCTGTCCGTGTTCGGCTTCGTGCAGGGCTTCCGAGCCCGCCGGGCCGCCCGTGTCAACAGCACGACAGCGCCGGGCGCCATCCTGAGCGTGGGTCTGGGCGCGGTCGGCATCGCCGTTTCGACGGCCATGGTCGGGATCCTCTTCGTCTACCAGGAACAGGTCACCGACTACCGGGACTGCTCCGCGCGGGCCAACACGGTGTCCACACAGAACGAGTGCGACAGCGCGTGGGAGTCCCACACCGGTCTGCCGCCACTGGTCCTGGGCGTCTAGCCGATCGACTGGGCAGGATCCACAGAGAGCGCGGGCAACCGGGCAGTTCACACATATCGGCCTCCGTGCGCGGGGGCGGGCACGCTTCGAGGGGGCGGCGGGATGCATCCCGCCGCCCCCTTCGTGTGCGCACCTCTCCCCGCGCGATAACCCGTCCGCACCCCGCGGCGGGTTTGCGGACGGCCCCGCCTGGGAATTCGGCTGTTTCCCAAAGCACCAGGCAGAACCAAAGGGATTACACTTAGTATGCAATCGTTCACTAAAAGTGCTGCCATGTCTGCGTGGAGGACCCGATGGACACCGACGCGGCCGGCCCTGCCGGACCGGAACTGAAGGAGTACACCGCCCTGTTGAGGCGGCGCTGGCGACTGGTGGGCGCCGGGGTGCTCGGCGGGCTCGCCCTCGCCACCGCCGGGGTGCTCGTGGTTCCGTCGGCCTACACCTCCGCCACCGCGGTCCAGGTCCACCCCACGGAGATGGCGGAGTTCACCGGTGAGCAGTCCGGCCGCCTGACCGGCGACGTCAACCTCGACAGCGAGGCCCAGGTCGTGCTGTCGGACCAGGTCACCGCCGCCCTGGCCGCGGAAGTCCCCGGTTCCCCCTCCCCCACCGACCTCCGCGAGCGGATCGACGTGACGGTGCCGTCCAACAGCAACATCCTGGAGATCGAGTACTCGGCCCGCTCGCCCGAGGACGCGCAGCAGGGCGCGGCCGCCCTCGCCGACGCCTACCTGGACCACCGGGGTGAACAGGCCCGCGCGCTCATCAGCGGCCGGGCCGAAGCCCTGCGCGAGGAGCAGGAGGAGCTCTACGAGTCCCTGGCCGCGCTCTCCCCGGAGGGCACCGCGGCCACCGGTGAAGCCCAAGGCGGCGACTCCCAGGCCGAAGCCCTGCTCCAGGAGATCGTCGAGCTCGGCAACGGCATCAGTCCGCTGAACGCCCTGCGTGAGACCGTCTCCCCAGGCGAGGTCATCACGCCCGCCGACCTGCCCGAAGCATCCTCCTCCCCGATGCCCCTGCTGTGGCTGGCTTCGGGTGCCGCCCTCGGCCTGCTCGCCGGGCTCCTCACGGCCGTGGCCCGTGACCGCCTCGACCCCCGCGTGCACGACACCGAGGACACCGCGAGGATCGGCGCCGTACCCGTCCTGTTGGACCTGTCCACGCCCGGGGAACGTCCCGACCGCACCCCTGGTCTGCTCACCGACGACGATCCCGACGGCCAGCGCGCGAACGAGTTCGCCCACTTGGTCCGCGCCCGGCTGGCCGCCACGGCCCCTGAGACGGCCGGCCCCGAGTCCGCCTCCCCCGGGGCGGTCTCCCCCGAGGAGGACGGCCCTCCCGCCCCCGGCCGAGTACTCGTGGTCACCGGCACGACCCCTGGACGCGCGGGCACCGCCGCCGCCGTGAACCTCGCGGCGGCCCTGGCCCGGACCGGCTCCGAGACCCTGCTGGTCTGCGCCGACCCGCGTACCGACACCGCCCTCGACCTGCTCGATCTGCCCGAAGGCCCCGGCCTGGCGGAAGTCCTGGTCGACGGTGAGGACCCGTCCCAGCTGGTGGCCCGGACCTCCGCGGTACCGCGTCTCCGGGTACTGCGGTACGGGAACCCCGGGGCCGCCGCCCCGGTCCAGGGCGGCGCCACCGAACTGGTGGAGCTGCTGCGCGGACACGCCGAGTTCGTGGTCATCACCACCGCCGCCATCGGTGAGCGCGCCGACGCGCACGCCCTGGCCGCCACAGCCGACGTCCTCCTCCCCGTGGTCGAGCTGGGCAGGACCCGCAGGGCCGACCTGACCGGCACGGTCACCGCGGGCTCGCGGTTCGGCGTCACCGTTCCCGGAGCGGTCACCGTTCCGCGCCAACCGGACCCCGGACCGGCACCCTCCGTTCCCCGTCCCGTGCCCCCGACGCCCCGCCGTCCCAGCGAGGCAGGGGCCCACGCCCCGCACGCCACCACCGGTGACAGCACGGCGGCCGGCTACGACAGTGCCGCGTCCGCGGATGACGGGGCCGAACCCGCGGGGTCCCGGCGTTGACCGGCCAGGGCGCCGCCCAGGGGTCGCGCACGACCGGTGCGGCCTGGAGCGCCGCACCGCGGAGCGGCCCCGCCCCGGTCACCGGGTGGCCCCTGGTGTGGCTGCTGGCCGGGTACCCGGTCTGGTGGGCGCTGGGCATGGGGCAGTTCGCGTACTGGCTGTTCGCCGTACCGATGCTGGCCGAGCTGGTGCGCCGCCATCGAACCGTGGGGCTGCGGGTACCCCCGGGCTTCTGGCTGTGGGGCCTGTTCCTCGTGTGGGCGGTCCTCGGGCTGGCCCTGGTCCCCTTGGAGATGCCCGGGACCGTGCCGGGCAGCGGCGGCTATCCCGGCGCCCTGCTCCGCGTGGTCAACTACCTCGTCCTCACCGTGCTGCTGCTCTACGTCGGCAACCTGACCGAGCGCGAGCTGCCCGTTCGGCTGGTGGTGTGGTCCCTGGCCGTGCTGTGCCTGGTCACCATCGTCGGCGGCTACCTGGGCATGTTCGCGCCCCGGTTCGAGTTCACCGCTCCGCTGGAGTACCTGATCCCGGGGACCCTGGCCGACGACCCCTACATGCGGACCCTGGTCCACCCCGCTTCCGCGCAGATCATGGACGTCTTCGGCGGCGTCGAGTCGGCCCGCCCGAAGGCCCCCTGGGAGTACACCAACGTCTGGGGCTACATGCTGTCCCTGCTGCTCATCTGGGTGGTGGTGGGCTGGGCCGTGCAGGGGGCCGGATGGGTGCGCCTGGGTGCGCTGGCCGCGGTCGCGCTGTCGGTGGCCCCGATCGTGTACTCGCTGAACCGCGCGCTCTGGGCGGGCCTGGCGCTGTCGCTCGCCTTCGCCGCGGTCCAGGCGCTGCGCCGGGGCCGTGTGGTCCTGGTGGGCTCCGCTGCGGCGGCCATGGCCGCGGTCCTGATCGCCCTGGCCCTGTCACCGCTGTCCGAAGTCGTGCAGGCACGCGCGGACAGCCCTCACAGCGACGACGGCCGGGCAGCGACCAACGCCGCGTCCGTGACCGCCGCCGACCTGTCCCCGGTCCTCGGGTGGGGCACCACCCGCGAGGGCCTGGGCAGTTCCGACTCGATCGCGATCGGTCCCACCCCTGAGTGCCCGGGCTGCGGCCAGCACGTGATCGGCAACGCCGGACAGCTGTGGATCACCCTGATCTCCAGCGGATGGGTGGGCACGCTCCTGCTCTTCGCGTTCTTCGCACAAGTGGCCTGGCGCTACCGGGCCGCGTCGACCGCGGTCGGGCAGGGCGCACTGCTCACCGTGTTGCTTCTGTTCTGGTACATGTTCTTCTACGTCGCGCTCATGTCCCCACTCGCCGTCACCATGATCGCCGTCGCCCTGCTCTGGCGCCGCGAGGAACCGGTGCTCCGTCGTCGAGGGACCGCGCGCACCGGCGGGGGTGCTTGGTGAACAGCGAGACGACCTACCTGACCGACCTCGCGGCCGTGTTGTGGCCCTGCGGCGGCCTGCTCGGCCCCGGTGACGGCGCCTTTCGGCGCATCGTCCACCGGAACCGGGGCAACCAGTACCTCCCGGTACCCAACGCGCACAATCCGCGGGTGATCCTGCCCGCGCACAACCGCTCGGCCGCCACCCGGGGCATCACGTCCTTCGCCCAGGGCCACTCCCTGCGCGAACGGCTCCAGACCCTGATGCTGACCGGGGCGTTCGCCACCGGGATAGCCCCGCTGCTCCTGCGCGACCGCTTGTACGTGGGAGCAGGCCCGGGGATCGAGCACGCGCTCTCCATCGCCCTGGACCGCGAGCTCACCATCGCGATCCACGTGGGCCCGCCGCGCGCCAACCGCAAGCCGGTCCTGCTCCTGCTCACCCCCGGCGGCCGAACCATCGGCTACGCCAAAATCGCCATCAACGACCTCACCTCCCAGCTGGTGCGGGCCGAGACCCGGGCCCTGCGCCACCTGGCCGAGTCGAGACTCAAGGACGTGACCGTTCCGCGCCTGCTCTACGAGGGCGAGTGGAACGGGCACCCGCTCCTGGTCCAGGAGGCCCTGCCGGTGGGGGACCAGACCGACCGGCCCACCCGGCACCAGCTCCTGCGCTGCGTCAGCCAGATCGTGGGCCTGGATCGGGTACGCGAGCGCAAGCTCTCGGCGAGCCCCTACCGGCAGGCCCTGGACGCTCGGATCGCGAAGCTCGGTACGCGCCCCGAAGCGGCCCCCTTGCGCGGCGCGCTGCACCGCCTCCCGGACGTGTCCCTGCCCTTCGGCGCCTGGCACGGCGACCTGACCAGATGGAACATCGCCAGCACCGCGAGGCGGGCGTTCGTCTGGGACTGGGAGCGCCTCGCCTGGGACGCACCCGCGGGGTTCGACGCCCTGCACTACGACCTCAACGAGTCCGTCCAGGCGGGGGTGCACCCCGGCGTCCACCGCTGGCTGGACAGCGGCTCGCGGCTGCTGCGCGACCCGCTGATGGCGGAGCGCGGACTGCGGCCGCACACGGTGTCCACGGTGATGGCGCTGTACCTGATCGACCTCGCCACCCGCTACCTCCACGACCGCCAGGCGGAGACCGGCAGCCGCTTCGCCGCCGTCGACGACTGGCTGCTGCCCGCCTTGGCGGGGCTTCAGGAGAGAGCGTCCCACGAGGCCACGCACGCGGCCTGACGGCCACGGTGCCCGGCCCGCCAACAGGCCCGGCACCCAGCGGCCACCCGCACGAGCCGGACGCCCGCACCATCCGTTACGCACGCGGCCCGACTCCCGCGGCACCACGGCAAGACGCCCACCCACGACGGCCCCGGCCACGACCGGGGACCACCGCACACCGAAGGAGCTCGCGATGCCCCGGGCCACCTCTGCTCTCACCCGCCTGGCCGCACCGGCCAGGCGCGCCCTGCTTCCTCTCGCCGACGGCCTCGGCAGTGTGACCAGCGGCGCCCGCGCCCTGCCCGACTTCCTCATCTGCGGAGCCCAGCGTTCCGGCACCACTTCGCTGTTCAAGGCCCTCTCCCTGCACCCCGCGGTGACCGGACCGACCCTGCGCAAGGGGGTCCACTACTTCGACACCGGCCACCACAACGGGCTGGACTGGTACCGGGCGCACTTCCCGCTGCGCGCCACCCTGCGCGCGCGGCGGGGGCGCGACCGGATCCGGGTGTGCGAGTCCAGCCCGTACTACCTGTTCCACCCCCTTGCCGCCGAACGGATCGCCAAGGACCTTCCCGAGGCCCGGATCGTGGTGATCCTGCGCGACCCGGTCGAGCGCGCCTACTCCGCGCACGCGCACGAGACCGCGCGCGGCTTCGAGACGGAGCCGTTCGCCAAGGCGCTCGAGCTGGAGGAGGGGCGGCTGGCCGGCTCCGAGCAGCGGCTGCTGGAGGAACCCGGCTACTACTCGCACTCGCACCAGCACCACGGCTACGTGTCCCGGGGCCGCTACGTCGACCAGCTGGAGCGGATGGAGCGGCACGTCGGGCGTGAGCGGATGCACGTGGTGGACTACGCGGACCTGTTCGACGGGCGTTCCCGGGCCCTGGACGAGATCGCCCAGTTCCTCGACCTCCCCCCGGTTCCCCAGCGTGCGCCGGGCCATCACAACGCCCGCAAGCGCACGGGGATGCCGGAGACCCTGCGCGCCGACCTCGCCGCCCGGTTCACCGACAGCGACGCGCGCCTGACCGCTTGGTGGGGGCGCACACCCTCGTGGTGCGTGTGACGGTCGAGGCCCGTTCGGGCAGCGGCGACTCCGGCCTGCGCCGTGTCCTGCGCGGCGGCATGGTCAACATGGCGGGCGCGGTGGTGGGCGCGGCCCTCAACCTCGCCCTGATCATGACCATCACCCGGGCGTTCTCCCAGGAGACGGCCGGGCTGCTGTTCTCGGCCACGTCGGTATTCCTCATCATGGCCGCGGTGGCCAACGCGGGTGCCCCGGACGGGCTGGTGTACTTCATCGCCCGGATGCGGGTCTTCGGGCGTCCCGGCGGTGTCCCCCAGCTGTTGCGCCTGGCGCTGGGCCCCGCAGTGCTGACGGCGAGCCTGGTCGCCGTGCTGCTGTTGCTCTTCGCCCGTCCGCTGGCGGACGTGCTGGGCCCGGAGGAGGCCACCACATACCTGCGCATACTCGCGCTCTTCCTGCCGTTCGCGGTACTCGCCGATTCCGCGCTCGCCGCGACCCGCGCCCACCACGACATGTCGGTCACGGTCCTGGTGGACAAGGTGGGCCGTCCGCTGGCCCAGCTGGGGCTGGTCGCGATGATCGCGGCCACCGGCTCGGCCGGACTCCTCGCGCTGGCCTGGGCCGGGCCGTACCTGCCAGCGGCGGTGCTGGCCTGGTTCTGGTTGGGGAGGATCGTGCGCCGGGCCGCGCCGGAGCGGTCCCTGCCGGGTGAGCCCCCGGTGACCGAGGCGGGTCCGGTCACGCCTCGGGCGTTCTGGACGTTCGCGCTGCCCCGTGCCTTGGGCGGTGTGGCCCAGATGGGGGTCCAGCGGGGCGGCGTGGTGATGGTGGCGCTCCTCAACGGGCTGACCGGAGCCGCCGTGTTCACCGCGGCCACCCGGGTCATGGTCGTGGGCCAGTTCGGCACACAGGCGGTCCTCTACGCGGCCCAGCCCAGGTTCGCTGAGCTGCTGGCCGACCAGGACCACGCACGGGTGCGCTCCCTTTACCAGGCGGGGACGTCCTGGCTGGTCTGCCTCACGTGGCCGCTGTACCTTTCGGCGCTGGTGTTCGCCCCCGAGGTGATGCGGCTGTTCGGCGCGGAGTACTCGGCCGGGGCTGCGGTGCTGATCGTGGTGTGCGCCGGGCAGCTGGCCGCCTCGGCGCTGGGGATGGGCGACCTCATCCTGACCATGACCGGCCGGACGGGGCTGAACCTGCTCAACAACGTGCTGTCGCTGCTCGCCAACATCGCGGTGTGCGTGCTGCTGGTGCCCTCGTACGGGGCGGTCGGCGCGGCGGTGGCCCTGGTGGCTTCGGTACTCGTCCGCAAGCTCCTGCCGATGTGGCAGCTGCGCTCCCTGGTGGTGCTGCACCCGTTCAGCCGCCCCGTGCTGGTGGCGACGGGCAGCTGCCTGGTGTGGTTCGGCGGGCTTCCCCTGCTGTTGGGGGCACTGACCGGTGGCGGCCTGCCGATCGTTGCCCTGGCCGTGCTCACCGGTGCCGCCGGGCACCTGCTCACGGTGTGGCGCGTCCGTGACCACCTGGAACTCCGGGGGTGAACCGCGACCTCGCTACCCGACACTCCCGTTCGACCACACTGAGCAATGGATGGATCACTCCATGACAGCACGACCGGTACTCCTGGTGTCCTCCAGCGGAGGCCACCTCACCCAGCTGCGATCGCTGCGCCCGTGGTGGCAGGACAAGGAACGCGCCTGGGTCACCTTCCGCACCCCGGACGCCGAGTCCTCGCTCTCCGACGAGACGGTGCGCTGGGCCCACCACCCGACCACCCGCAACATGGGCAACCTGCTGCGCAACACGGCCCTGGCCCTGCGGGTGCTTCGGGAGCTGCGCCCCTCGGCCGTCGTCAGTACCGGCGCCGGGGTCGCCCTGCCGTTCTTCGTCCTCGCCTGGCTGCTGCGGATCCCGACCGTCTACATCGAGGTCTACGACCGCATCGACACACCCACGCTCACCACCCGGCTCTGCAAGCCCTTCACCCGACTGTTCCTCGCCCAGTGGGAGGAACAGCGCTCATTCATGCCGACCGCGATCACCGTAGGACCGCTGCTTTGACGGAACAGACCACACGCCCCGAGCACCGCCCCGACCGGAGCGACCACCCCGACGTGGTCGTCAGTGTCGGTACCGACCACCACGGGTTCGACCGCCTGGTGCGCTGGGTCGACGACTACTCCCGCCGCCATCCCGACCTGCGGATCCTCGTGCAGCACGGGCACAGTTCAGCCCCGGAGAAGGCCTCGGGAACACCCTTCATGCCCAGTGGCGACCTCTCCGAGGCGATGCACGGTGCCTCGGCCGTGGTCACCCACGGCGGCCCGGGCACCATCACCCAGGCGCGGTCGGCCGGCCACCTGCCCATCGTGGTCGCCCGTGACCCCGAGCTGGCGGAACACGTGGACGAACACCAGCTGCTCTTCGTGGGGCGGGTGGAGGAAGCGGGGCGGGTGCGCGCCTGCTCGACCTCCCAGCGACTGCACGCGCTGCTCGACCAGGCGCTGGCCTCCCCCGACGAGTTCCGGGTGGACCCGGCCACCGACGACGGGCCCAAGCGCGCCGCACTGCGCGCGGGTGAGCTGATCGACCTGCTCACCGACGGCGCCGGGGCCGCCGGCCCGGTCGGGGGCGGTCCGCTGCCGCGCGGTACCGCTGTGGGCGGATCGATAGCGCAAGGCCCGATGGACGGAACAGCGGTGGAGGCAACACCGGTGGCGGATGCGGCAGTGGCCGGAGGCTCTGCTGAGTCAGTGGAGGCGGGGTCCGTGGAGGCGGGCACTGAGGCAAAGACCGGGGACCCGACCGACACCTGGCCCCCGGTGACCGTCGTCGTGCCCACCCGGGACCGGCCCGAACTGCTGCGCCGTACCCTGGAGGCGGTCGCCGAGCAGGACTACCCCGGCCGGATCACGACCATCGTCGTGTACGACAACGACCAGCCCGACCCCTCACTCGCCCGGACCGAGGGCGACCGCCCCGTCCGAGTGGTGACCAACTCGCTCACCCCAGGGCTGGCGGGTGCCCGTAACACCGGGGTCCTGAGCGCAGACACCAGCCTCGTGGCCTTCTGCGACGACGACGACACCTGGATGCAGGACAAGCTCCGGGCCCAGGTGGAGGTGATGCGTGCGGAGCCCGGCACCGACATGGTGTGCTGCGGCATCCGCGTGGTCTACGACGAGGTCGAGTCCGAAAGGGTTCTCGAGCGGACCAGCGTCACCTTCGCCGACCTGCTCGGATCGCGCCTGACCGAGCTGCACCCGTCCACGTTCCTGATCCGGCGCGAGGCCATGGTCGGCGGCAGCGGAACGGTGAGCGAGGAGATCCCCGGCAGCTACGGCGAGGACTACGAACTGCTCCTCCGGCTGGCCCGGCGCGGCCCGATCCGCAACATCCCCGAACCGGGGGTGCGCGTGCTGTGGCACAAGAAGTCGTTCTTCTCCGAGCGCTGGCAGACCATCTCCACGGCGCTGAGGTGGCTGCTGGAGCGCTACCCCGAGTTCGGTCTGGTGCCGCACGGGTACGCCCGGATCGCGGGGCAGATCGCCTTCGCCGAGGCGTCCGCCAAACGTCGGCGCACGGCCTTGGGCTGGGCCGGGCACACGCTGCGGCACCGACCGTCGGAGGGTCGGGCCTACCTGGCCTTCCTTGTGGTCTGCGGTGTTCCGCCGGGGTGGGTCCTACGCCTGCTGCACCTGCGCGGCAAGGGCCTGTAGGGACCGCTTCGGGCTGAGCAGGCAGGGCCTCCCGGCGGACGGGGCGCGCAGAGCGAGCATGCTGACGCCCCGGACCGCGCGGGTGTGGCCGAAGGACTCGTGGAGGTCCCTGACCTGGATGACCGCTTCCCCGCTCATCCGAGGGCTCCTTCCCCGGCGTCCTGCGCTCGGCCGGGGTCCGCTGTGTCCTCGGGTGCGATGAGCCGGTCGACCATGCCCGCCAGGCGGTCACCGGCCTCGCGGAGGTCGAATCCGGGGTCGCGCAGCGCTTCGGCGACCAGGGCGTCGATACCCCCGCTGACGCTGATGGCGAGGACCTTCGTGTCGACCCCGGTGCGGCCGGTCTCCGCGACGGCCTGGTCCAGGAGGTCGGCCAGGCCGCTCCAGCGGGTCTGGACCTGCTCGTCCGCGTCCTCATGGCTCTGAGCCGCGCCGAATCCCTCGGAGATCAGCCGGACCTCGTCGCGGTGCCCGTCCAGGTAGTCGACCAGCGCGACCACGTAGGTCCGGGTGGCCTCGCGCACGCTGGCGGCGTCGGTCAGCCGCTCGACCACGTGCCGGGTGAGCCGGGCGAAAACGTCTTGGAGAGCCGCTCTGATGAGCTCGTCCCGGCTGGCGAAGTGGTAGATGATCCCGCCCTTGGCGATGCCCATCCGCTCCGCGATGCGCGCCAGCGAGGCCTTGTGGAACCCCAGCTCGGCGACGGTCGCGATGGTCGCCTGGATCATCTGCTCGCGGCGGGCGGCCTGGGTGAACGTCGCCCCGTATTTTGAACGCATGGACAAAATATAGCACTACCGGTCAAAAACCGGAAGACGCCGGCCGGGGACCGCCGATAGCCTCGCTCACGGACCCCGCGCGGGACGGGGACCGAACTGAGCACACCTGCGGACATCAGGGGGAACGCGTGGCCAGGGAAGCGACACCTACGGACATCGAGCGGGCGGCCGACACACTCACCGCGGCCTTCCGGGACTACCCGTTCACCCGGCACACTATCGACGCGGACGATCACCTCTCACGGCTCCGGGAGTTCCAACGGCTCTTCATCGCGGAGGTCGGCCTGCCCCACGGACGGGTCTGGGTGAGCGAGGACCTCGACGCCGTCGCCGTCTGGTCCACGCCCGACTCAGGCGGGGCCGGGGCGGCCATCGCCGGGCTCCTGCCCACACTGGCGGAGCTCGCCGGGAACCGCGCGGACGCCTCCGCCGCGGCCGAGGCAGCCATGGGGCAGCACCGGCCCACCGAGCCCGTGTGGTTCCTGGGCACCGTGGGTGTGCACCCGGACGCGCAGGGCCGGGGGCTGGGCCGCGAGGTCATCGGCGCCGGCCTGCGCGAGGCGGACGCCGCGGGTGTGCCTGCGTTTCTGGAGACCTCCGCGTCAGCCAACGTTCGGCTGTACGAGTCTCTGGGATTCCGGGTGACGGCCGAGTACGACCTGCCCGACGACGGCCCGCGCACCTGGTCCATGCACAGGCCGGCGGGCGGCTGACCGGGGCAGGCCGACCCGGGCGTTCAGCCCCGGGTCAAGGCACTCGGCGCGGCGGTCGGTCAGTCCCGGGTCGCGGTGTACTCGGCGAGGCGGCGGACCCGTTCGGGCAGGTTCACGTAGGGGTCCTGCCCGGCCAGCTCGAAGCCGCGCTGGGCGTGTTCGTTGGCCCGGATCCGGAAGTCGCAGCTGTCGGAGACCTTGCTGTCCCAGAGCTTGACCGCGCGCACCCGCTCATAGCGCTTGAGTACGTCGGGGATGTCCTTGTACCACTGCAGGGTCTCTCGGGGGCCGATGTCGGTGGTGCCCATCTCCCCGATCATGACCGGCTTCTCCGGGTCGATGCCGTGCTCGGGGCCCTCCTCCTGGATCCAGTCGTAGGTGGGGGCGAGGGCGTCCTCGAAGGAGTCGACGTGGTCCCAGTGCGGCATGAGGTCGCAGCCGGTCATGTTGTAGGCCTCCCAGCTGATCCAGTCGACGTAGTCGTTGCCGGGCCAGAGGCCGGGGAGCCGCTCGAGGTTGCCCGGCCAGCCGGTCACGTTCCACACCCAGATGGCGTTGTCCGCGCCTTCTTCCCGGTACAGGTCGACGATGTGCTGCCAGGAGCTCACGAACTCCTCGGGCGCGCCCCGGTAGTTGTAGCGGTTGTTGCCGTCGGCCTCGTGGTCGAACGTGACGAAATAGGGCACCTCCATCTCCGCGATGGTCCGCGCCTGGGAACGCAGGGAGCTGTCGAACTCTCCGGCGAGGATGTCCTCGTACGGGATGTCGGGATGCCCCGAGCGGGTGAAGCGGCGGGCCTCGATGTTGGTGTGCACGAAGCGCCCCTCCGCGACCATCCTCTGCTCCCGGTCACCCGGAACCTCTGCCTGGTCGATGCCCCGCCAGGTGTAGACGATGTCCATGTCGCGGCCGACCGCGGACTCCAGCTCGTCCACGTCGTCGTCCTCGGGACTGGCACCCCACCAGACCCCGCAGGAGGGCTCGAGGATGTCGGAGACGGTGCAGTGGAACTCGGGCGCCGCAGGCATCCCGAGGAACGTGGCCGAGTTCAGGACCGGGCGGTCAGACGGAGACTGGTCCTCTCCCGGAGCCGAAGCCCCGGTGGGGCCGTCACCCGCGCTGGCCATCCCCAGGGCGAGGAGCAGAGCCCCCGTCGCCGCCATCCCTCGTACCGGTCCGCCGCCCATGGTCAACCGCCCCCAGCTCCCCCGATTGCGACTTAGAGTAGTTAACAAATAACAATACGTTACGGATTGGGCATGCAACATCCCCCGGGGCAACACACCGGACATCAGTACCCATACCGCCCCCGCGTGGGGCTGGTGACCACCGTGACCAGGCCACGGCGCCACGGGGCGAGCCCCTCCCGCCACCCGTGGTCGGCGCGCACACCCACCGGGCCGGACCGGAACCGCATGGGGTTGCCGGAGACCGCGTGCCCCTCCGAGAGCCGCACCCCGCCCTCCCCCAGCGCGAGCGGCGCTCCGGCATGGCCGGCGAAATCGGCGATACGCCCGAACTCGCCCTCGGGGTCGGCCACGAAATCCTCGTACCGCACCCGGAGCGTCGGGGTCCCCCGCCGGGCTAGGGCGTCCAACGACGAGTTCTGGGTCATCCACTGCAGCGCCGAGCGCCCCGCCGAGTAGCGGGCCATCTCCTGCTCGGAGCTGTCCGGGGAGGCGTCCGGCCGCGCCATCCGCTTCCCCCAGGAGTGCGCCACCGCCCGCGGATCCCGCACCACGTGGAGCAGGCGCATCCGGGAGCCGTACCGCCACCGCAGACAGGCGGCCAGCGAGGCGTGCTTGCTGGCGTCCACGATCACCCGGGCACCGCTCACCTCGGCGACCGCCGAATAGAGGCGGTGGTAGAGCTCGGTGTAGCGGTCACTGCGGGCGGCGAGGGCGCCCTCACCGGACGGGCCGTTGAGCAGGACCGGCAGAAACCTGGTCCGGTCGACGCTGTCCTTGAGCCGCAGCACGCCGTGGGCGTCCACACGGTCCCAGCCGCCGAAGGCGCGCTTGCCCACCTCGGCCCAGAACCCGCAGCCGGCGAAGGGCAGGCCGCAACCGCAGCGTTCGTTCTCCACCAGCCCCCTGCGCCACAGGTGCACGACCTCACCCACGGAACAGAACCCGGGCAGCTCACCAAGGAGGCGCTCGATCAGCGTCGACCCGGAGCGGCCCATCCCGCCGACAAACACCAGACGATATCCATCCACGACCCAAGATTAATACTCGGAGTAATCAACCAGGGTCATAATGTGAAAACCGGTGTCGGAGAAACGTAACGGCCCCGGTCGGGGATCTCTCCCTGGCCGGGGCCGTGTGACTACCCGTCGGCTGTCAACCTGCCGAGCTGCGGACGCGCGGGGACTCCGCAGTCGGCGGTGTCCTACAGACCCTCGACGTTAAGCAGGAGGTTCACGGTGCCGCTGGGGACACCGCTCAGCTTGTCCTCACCGGCGTTGTCGACGAGCCAGTCCAGGACGGTGTCCTGGTCGTCGTCGCCCTGCCCGCTCTTGTACAGAGCCGCGGCGCCGGCCACGTGCGGGCTGGCCATCGAGGTGCCGTCGTAGTTGTCCGTGCCGCCGCCGGGGACCGTGGACTCGACGTCGACGCCCGGGGCGTAGATGTCCACGGACGAACCGTGGTTGGAGAAGCTCGCCGCGGCGTCGGTCTCGTCGGAGGCACCGACCGTGACCACACCGCTGGCTCCGCCCGGGGACGTGTTGCCGGCGTCCTGGCCCTCGTTGCCCGCGGCGACGGCCACGAAGACACCGGAGTCGGCCAGGGAGTTGACGGCGTCGTCGACGGCCTGCGAGGCCGGGCCGCCCAGGGACATGTTGGCGACCGCGTTGGACTCGGAGTTGTCGGCCACCCACTCGATACCGGCGATGATGTCGTCGTAGGTGCCGCTTCCGTCGTCACCCAGGACCTTGACGTCGACCACGTCGGCGCCCGGGGCCACACCGTAGCTGTCGGCCGCCACGGTGCCCGCGACGTGCGTGCCGTGGCCCTGGACGTCGCCGCCGTCGCCGCCGGTGGCGTCGTAGCCGAGCGAGGCACGGCCGTCGAATTCGGGGTGGTCGACGTCGATACCGGTGTCGAGGACGTACACGGAACTGCCGGAGCCGTCCGAGTCGGTCGTGTAGGAACCGTCCAGGGGCAGGTCCTCCTGGTCGATCCGGTCCAGGCCCCAAGGGACCAGGGCCTGTGCCTCACCGACCTGCTCGATGTAGGCGACGCCGTCCTGGGCGCGCAGCTCCTCGACCTCGGCGGTGCTCAGCTCGGCCGAGTAGCCGTTGAGGGCCTCCTCGTAGGTGTGGTTCACCTTGTTCTCGGCGATGCCGAAGGCCGAGGGGGACACGCTGGCCGTGGTGACGGTGTCCTCGAGGACGACGAACCAGTCGCTGCCGGCGGCGGAACTGGTGTACACCGGCGCGAGGTCTGAGGCGCCGGCGCTCGTGGCGCCGGAGAGCGCCATGGGAATGGTGAGTGCGCCGACCGCGACGGCACTGAACGCGACCCTGCGGGTGGGGTGCTTCTTCACGCGGTTTCCTCCTTGTGGGGGTAATGGGGGTTGGAGTACACAGCGGGCCCCGATCGCATGGATTGCCTGGATTGAGAACCCGTCTGCGATTCGCACACTTTAGACAGGTTTGAACCTTGATTACCAGAGCCGGGGCGAATTTTTCTCAACCATCACCCTCCGGAGTCCTAGCCACTGCGTCAGAATCCACCGCTCGAAGATGACACTCTGCTTGCCCCACTCGGCTGGAGATCGACCTAACGACGGGTAACTTCCGCCCCTCCGCCGCAACCCCATTCACGGAGTTCCACGTGGTACCGGGGACCGAGAAAACACACCCACCCTTTACATCCGGAAATATGACCGAAAGAATCCCGTACTCGTCCGACACAACCCGGCTCCAGCCAAGCGGTGTCATCACACGAATCGGGGGCCGCCCGCAGGCAGCCCCCGATTATTTCCCGATATTCTGTTTTCCCCGGTTTTCCTCGGGTAAGTTCAGTCGGCCTTGACTACCATGCCCGCGCCGACCGTCGTGTTGGTGGCCTCGTCGATGAGGATGAACCCGCCGGTCTGGCGGTTCTTCTGGTACTCGTCCACGAACAGGGGCTGGGTGGACCGCAGCCGAACCCTGCCGATCTCGTTCAGCGCCAGGTGGTCGGCGGACTCATCGCGGTGCAGCGAGTTGATGTCCAGCCGGTAGCGCAGGTCCTTGACCATGACCTTCGCGGTGCGGGTCGTGTGCTTGACGATGAGTTTGGAGCGCGGCGTGAGCTTGCGCGAGTCCGTCATCCAGCAGACCATCGCCTCGATGTCCTGGGACACCGCGGGGGTGTTGTTGGGGCGGCAGATCATGTCGCCCCGGGAGATGTCGATCTCGTCCTCGAGCGTCAGCGTCACCGACATCGGAGAGAAGGCCTCCGCGACCTCCCCGTCCGCGGTGAGGATCTTCGCGATGCGCGTGGACAGTCCCGACGGCAGGTGGGTGACCTCGTCGCCGGGCTTGAGGACACCGCCCGCCAGCTGGCCCGCGTAGCCCCGGTAGTCGTGCAGTTCCGGGTCGTCGGACTTGTGCGGGCGGATGACGTACTGCACCGGGAAGCGCGCGTCGATCAGGTTGCGGTCGGAGGCGATGTGCACGTTCTCCAGGTGGTGCAGCAGCGAACCGCCCGTGTACCAGGGCATGTTCTCCGACTGGCTCACCACGTTGTCGCCGTGCAGGGCGGAGATCGGAACGAACGTGAGATCGCGCGCGTCCAGCTTCGCGGCGAACTCGGTGAACTCGGCCTTGATCTCCTCGAAGCGGTCCTGGGAGTAGTCGACCAGGTCCATCTTGTTCACCGCGAGGACCAGGTGCGGCACCTGGAGCAGGGTGGTGAGGAAGGCGTGGCGGCGGCTCTGCTCCTGGAGGCCCTTGCGGGCGTCCACCAGGATGATCGCGAGGTCGGAGGTGGAGGCACCGGTGACCATGTTCCGGGTGTACTGGATGTGCCCGGGGGTGTCCGCGATGATGAAGGTGCGCTTGGGCGTGGCGAAGTAGCGGTAGGCCACGTCGATGGTGATGCCCTGCTCGCGCTCGGCGCGGAGCCCGTCGGTGAGCAGCGCGAGGTTGGTCTGCTCCTCACCGCGGGCGACGCTGGTGCGCTCCACAGCGTCGAGCTGGTCCTCGAAGATGGACTTGGAGTCGTACAGCAGGCGGCCGATCAGGGTGCTCTTTCCGTCGTCGACGGAACCCGCCGTGGCGAACCGCAGGATGTCGTTACTCATGTTGGCTGGTCCAATGTGCGTATTTCAGCGATGGTCCTGCCTCTGGTGCCAACCTCAGCGGGCGAGGGTGGCGCTGGGGGCAAGATCATCGCGGGACGGGGCGGAGTGGTGGGCCGGGGAGGGGCCGAAGCGGCGCTGCGGCCCCGGGTAAACACTGCGGAGGTCCGCAACAAGCGGGGCTTAGAAGTAGCCCTCGCGCTTGCGGTCCTCCATGGCGGCCTCGCTCGCCCGGTCGTCCGCGCGGGTCTGGCCGCGCTCGGTCACCCGGGTCGCGGCGATCTCCGCGATGATGTCGTCCAGTTCCACAGCCGTGGACTTGACCGCACCCGTGCAGGTCAGGTCGCCCACCGTGCGGTAGCGGACGGTCTCGGTGAAGGGCACTTCGGTCTCGTCCCGCCGGATGAGCTCGGACTCGGCCAGCAGGATGCCGTCGCGCTCGAACACGCTCCGCTCGTGGGCGAAGTAGATCGAGGGCAGTTCCAGCCGCTCGCGCTTGATGTAGCCCCACACGTCGAGCTCGGTCCAGTTGGAGATCGGGAAGACCCGGATGTGCTCGCCCCGGTTGATCCGGGTGTTGAACACGCTCCACAGCTCGGGCCGCTGGCTCTTGGGGTCCCACTGGCCGAACTCGTCACGGAAGGAGAAGACCCGCTCCTTGGCCCGGGCCTTCTCCTCGTCGCGGCGGGCGCCGCCGAAGGCCGCGTCGAAGCCGTGGTCCTCGATCGCCTCGAGCAGCGCCGAGGTCTGGAGCTGGTTCCGGCTGGCCCAGCGGCCGGTATGCTCGACCACCTTGCCCTGGTCGATCTGCTCCTGGACGGAAGCGACGACCAGGCGCACCCCGGCCTGCGCCACACGGCGGTCCCGGAACTCGATGACCTCGTCGAAGTTGTGCCCCGTGTCCACGTGCATGACGGGGAACGGGATCGGCCCGGGCCAGAACGCCTTCTCCGCGAGGCGCAGCATGACGATGGAGTCCTTGCCGCCGGAGAAGAGCAGCACGGGGCGCTCGAACTCCGCCGCCACCTCGCGCATGATGAAGATCGCTTCGGCCTCGAGAACGTCCAGCTGGGAGAGCTGGTAGCGCCCGAGCGCCTGCTGACTCGCCTGACCCATGGAAATCCGCCTTAGAAATACCGACACACACGACCGGTTCCAGCGCGGAGGGCCCTGCAGGTTCAGCCCCCCGCGTGCGGACCGGCGCTGTCTAGGTCCGCGCCGTCGCGGATGCTAGCCAACAACATACCCGACAATTCCGATCGGCATACAAGGACATCGGGGAGTAGCGGGTCGGCTACGTTATAGCGAAGTTCGGAGCCGTCGATGCGCGAGGCGTGCAGGCCGGCCGCGCGCGCGACCGCCACCGGGGCGGCGCTGTCCCACTCGTACTGGCCGCCGGCGTGCACGTAGATGTCGGCGATCCCGAGGAGGACGGCGCAGATCTTCGCACCGGCCGAACCCATGGGGACCACCTCGGCCCCGAGTTGGGTGGCCATGCGCTGTACGAACGCGGGCGGTCTGGTCCGGCTGGCGGTGATGCGCAGCCGCTGCCCCTCCGGACGCTCCTCTGGTAGCCACGGCGGGTCGACCGTGGACACGGTACTGCCCTGCGAGGGAAGTGCCACCGCCCCGGCGACCAGGTCGCCGTCCTCCCAGAGCGCGACGTGCACGGCCCAATCGGTCCTGCCCGGCTCGGAGAACTCACGGGTCCCGTCGAGCGGATCGATGATCCACACCCGGCGGGCGGCCAGCCGGGCCGGGTCGTCGGCACCCTCCTCGGAGAGCACCGCGTCGCTGGGCCGTAGCCGGCCGAGCGCGGAGAAGAGGAATTCGTGCGAGGTGCGGTCACCCAGGGTGCGCAGAACCTCGGGTTCGTCGAAGCCGTGCCGGGCGCGCAGGCGCAGCAGCAGCTGCCCCGCCTCGCTCGCCAGGTCCCGGGCTACCTCATGATCGTTTCGGATGCTCTTCACCGGCTAGTATGCTCCCGCCCCACGGATCACCGCTGACCACGTCTTCCACAGGATCTGGATGTCCAACGTCAGCGACCAGTTTTCCACGTACCTCAGGTCAAGACGGACCGATTCCTCCCAAGAGAGGTCGGATCGGCCGCTGACCTGCCACAGCCCCGTCATCCCCGGTTTGACCACCAGCCTGCGGCGGACGTCGTGCCCGTACTGGGCGACCTCCTCCGGAAGCGGGGGCCTGGGTCCGACAAGCGACATCTCTCCGCGCACCACGTTGATGAGCTGGGGAAGCTCGTCAAGCGAGTAGCGGCGCAGCCACACCCCGGCGGGCGTGACCCTGGGGTCCTGACGCATCTTGAACAGCACACCGTCGTGCTCGTTGCGGGGTTGGAGGATCGACTTCAACGACTCCGCCCCGGTCACCATCGTACGAAACTTGTACACGGTGAACTCGGCCCCACCCCGCCCGACTCGGGTCTGGGTGAACAGGGCGGGCCCGCCGCCCTCGGAGCGGATGAGCACACAGAGCACCGCGAACAGGGGCGAGAGCAGAACGAGGGCGAGGGCGGCGGCGCACCGGTCGAAGACCCCCTTGACCAGTCGGCGGGCCCCCACCAGTTCGGGGTGCTCCACGTGCAGGAGGGGGAGCCCGGCCACGGGGCGGATGGTGGTGCGCGGTCCGGCGACCTCCATGAGGGCGGAGGCGACGGTGAGGTCGGTCCCGGTCTTCTCCAAGCGCCAGGCCAGTCGGCGCAGTTCGATGCCGTCCATCTCCGGGCAGGCCAGGACGGCGACCGTGTCCGCCCCGACGAGGGCGGCGGCTTCGGCGGCGTCGGTGAAGGTACCCAGGACCGGGCAGCCCTCCACTTCGGTCGCGTCGGACTCGTGTTCGGGCAGACAGACGCCCACGACGCGCATGCCGTGGTAGATCTCGTCGCGGAACCGCTGGATGAGGTCGCTCACGGCCACGCTGTAGCCGACGACCACGACCCCGCTCATGCACGCACCGGAGCGGCGGCGACGGTGCAGCGCCTTACGGCGCGCGTAGCGCATACCCAGGCTGAGCAGGACGATCAGGGGGAGCGCGACCAGGACGTATCCGCGGGCGAGGTCGAACTTCACGGCGAAGGCGCCGATCGCCACGGTCGCGGCCAGGACGGCCCCGGCCACCGCGACCCGTCGGTACTCCTCGGTGCCGACGCCGAGGAAGCGCCGCTCATAACCCCCGCCCAAGGCAACGAAAGCGATCCAGACCAGCGGGAGCAGCAGGGAGAGCACCAAGTAGGGGGTGGTGCTGGCCGCTGCGAGGGAGTCGTGGAATCGGAGCGCGGTCCCCGCGAGGGTGGCCGCCAGCGCGGCGAGCAGATCGAGCACGACCAGTCCGGCGACGTAGGGGCGCATCCAGGCGTCGGCCCTCGGCCCGGTACCCAACGGGATCCGCCGCGGCAGTGCGGCCCGCCCGTCCAGGGTCTCCTGCTGCTCTGTGGTGGGGCACCTGACGGTACCCGCCCCACTGGTTGTGACCACATATCCCCCAAGACCACGTACAGATTCGGATACTTACTATGCGTAATCACCCCTGGCGCCATGGGACTCACGCGGAGGATCAGGAGCGGGGCGTGACGTCGGGCGCGGAACTCACTCTGCCACCCGAACAGTAACCAAAAGTAGTGGAAAAGTCGCCCGGAGTGTCGGCCTGTTGGCGAAGAAGTCCCGGCCCCAGCGAGAATGTGTCTCTCCTGAGACCGGGTGAACCGTACGGACTGGGACTCAATGGGACAGGCCTCGACCAACGGAAGACCGGACCGAAACCCTGCGCGGAACGTGAAGGCCCAGTGGTCATCCGCCCTACCCGAGCGCGGGGTCCATGACCGCCGCGAGCCGCAGGTGCGGTTCGGCCAGCCCCCGCTGCCCCTGGCGCTGGAGGGTGCGTCCGAGCAGCAGGTGGGCATAGGCGTCGTCGGCGCTCTCCTGAAGCAGCGCCTCCAGGGTGCTCCGTGCCCGGTTCAGCTGGGCGGAGCGGTAGTAGGCACGAGCGGCCAGGAAGCGCACGTTGCGGTCCTCGGCGTGGGCCTCGGCCAGCGGCTTGAGCAGTTCGAGCGCTCCCAGCGGGTTGGCGAGGTCGAACAGCGCCTCGGCTCGGCGCAGCCGCTCCACCTCGGCCGGGAGCTCCCTCGGCCGCCGCCCGGTTGCCTCGTCCAGGAACTCGCCGATCAGTTCGGGCGGCTGGGCTCCGGTCAGCGCGATTCCGTTGACCACGAAGGTCGGCGAAGTGCGCACCCCCTCGGCGCGACCCCACAGCAGTAGTTCGCGAACCTGCTCCTCGCCGCCCCTACTGGCCAGTAGCTCGCCGCCCCGGGCGAACCCGGCCGTAGTTGCGATACCCGCCAGCACATCGGGGTCGGCGATATCGCGACCCGCCACGAAGTGGGCGCGCAGTATCCCCTCGGCCACAGCGCCCTGCATCGCGGGCCCGTCCTCGGCCTCCGCCAGGGCGAGCAGCCGGTGGGCGTCGTGGCTGTCGGCCCGCCATGCGGCGCCCCAGCGGTCGCCGAGTCCTTCGGCGGCGGCCAGCTCGGACATCTGGGCCAGTTCGCCGTCGCCGCTCCCGACGGGACCACAGGCCTCCAGCGCGGTCTCGACGAAGGGGTCGCGCAGGACCTCGTCGATCGGTTCGGACACGGCGGGCGCCGTGGGGTCGATCCGATAAGGCCGCCACACGACCTCGACCGGTTCGCCGGGCCGCTCGGCCAGCGCGCGCTCCAGACGTCGCTTACCTATGTACATCCAGGGGCAGACCACGTCCGCCCAGATCTCGATCCTCATAAGGGAAGAGTAAGCGACATCTGTCGTTTAATCAACACCTGTTGTTTATACTGGCAGGCATGAACCCTGAAGACCCCCGTGTGCAGCGCACCCGTGACCGGCTCCGGGCCGCCCTGCTCTCCCTGGCCGCCGAACAGGAACTCGGATCGGTCACGATGGCCGCCGTCACCCGCCGCGCGGAGGTGAACCGCGCCACCGTCTACAAGCACTACGCCGACCTGGACGCCCTCGTCGCTGACGCGATGGGGGACGCGATCGCGCATGTGGCCCGCTGCGCGGAGCTGTGTCCCCTGGACGCCCCTCGGGACCGGATACCGGCACCCCTGAACGACCTGTTCGCACACGTCGCGGAGCACGCGGTGCTGTACCGGAGGATGTTCTCCGAGCAGGGCAGTGCACGCTTCACCAACCGCCTGCGCGACCGGATCACCGAGGTCCTGGCCGCGCGCTTCACCCAGGGCGCCCGGCCGCCCGGGTTCGATGATGTCGCGCCCGACCTGCACGCCGCCTACCTGGCCGGGGCACTGGTCGGGGTGATCGCCGCGGCCGCGGACAAGGACTCCCCCGAATCACCCGCCCATGCCACCTGGCGCCTGCTGCGGGACTGAACGCGCCGTTCAGCCGGCCTCCGGCGCCGGGGCCCTGCCGGTGCTGTGCCAGACGATCAGGTCAGGGCCGACGGTCAGACTGGTCTTATCCAGCCCCGCCCAGTAGCCGCCCTGCCTCACCCGACTGCGCGACAGCTCCGGGCAACCTTCGACGAACACGCCCTAGAGCGGCCCGCCTCGCCCGCAGAAAAAAGCTGTAAGAGGGGTGCGGAAAACCGCGCCGCGTCAAGGACTCCAGCCGAGCTGGACGGAGGCCTCCCGGGCCGCATCCCGCACGATCGGGCCGAACCGGGCCAGGGCCTCGTCGGTCATTCGGCTCTCTGGACCGGCGACGCTGAGCGCGGCGGCGACCTCACCGTCCCAGGTGAAGACGGGGGCAGCCACGCAGCGGATACCCAGTTCGTTCTCCACGTCGTCTATCACCCAACCCCGCTCGCGGCAGACCCGCAGCTCATCACGCAGGGCCTCACGCCCGGTGATGGTGGCGGGCGTGCGCGGCTCCATGCCCGCTTCCACTACAGCATCGAACACCGACTCGTCGGACCAGGCCAGGACCGCCTTGCCCAGAGCCGTGCAGTACATGGGATTGGTCGCCCCTATGCGGGAGTACATCCGGACCGGCCAGTCCGCCTCGCTCTTGTCGATGTAGACGATCTGCACGCCGTCGCGCACGCCCAGGTGACAGGTCTCTCCGCACTCCTTGGCCAGCCCTCGCAGAGACGGCAGGCACGTCTGCCGGATGTCGACGCCCTCCAGGAAGGCCCCGGCCAAGGTAAGGGCACCGCGGTCGACGCGATACCGGCCGTGGTCGGCGTCGAAGCGCGCCAGCCCGGAGTCTGCCAGCGCAGCCACCAAACGGTGAACAGTCGGCTTGGGGATCCCGGTGGCCTCCTCGAGCTCGCGCAGGGTCAGCCCGACCGGGTACTCCGCCAGGACGTTCAACACCTGCAGCCCCTTGACCAGGGCCTTGGGCCCGACGTCACTCCCAGCAGTCACGACTCTCCCCTCATGCGGCACGTACACCACAGTCCGGAAACTTGCTCGTCAGAGCATTGACTCTTTTTGAAACGCCGTATTAATCTTGGCGCTCCCCACGCATATTACCCATCGAAGGTGGAAGCGATGCCAAAACGACCCATCGTCATACTCCCGGTGCTGGCCCTCGGGCTGGCCGGATGCGGACAGCTCACGGACCAGTCCGGGAACGGGGTCCTGGAGGGTCCGCTCGAGCTCATCGTCCCCTACGCGGCAGGCGGCGGAACTGACAACACCGCGCGCCAGTTGGCTTCGGCGGCGGAGGACACCTGCGGTGTCAGCACCGTCATCACCAACCAAGAGGGGTCGGGCGGAGGCACCGGCTTCCAGGCTGCGGCCGACGCCACGCCTGACGGCACCACGATCGGAGTCGTCTCCGTCGAGCTGGCCATGCTCGAACACCAAGACATCGCCTCGGTCAGCCCCGCTGACTTGACCGGCCTGCTCCAGTACAACTTCGACGCGGCCGCATTCACCGTTTCCGAGTCCAGTGAATTCGAGAGCATCCATGACGTGATCGACGCCGCCGACAGCGGCGAGGGGATCACTGTAGGTACCTCCGGGGCCGGCTCGATCTGGGAGGTTTCCGCGGCCGGGCTCGCCCAGGAGGAGGGCATCGAGCTGAACTACGCGCCGTTCAACGGCGCCGCCCCCGCCATCACCGCCGTCCTCGGCGACCAGGTCGAGGCCACCAGCGCCTCCGGTGCCGAGGTCCTGGGCCAGGTCCAGTCCAACGAACTCAACGCACTGGCGGTCATGGGTGAAGAGCGCCTGGAGGCCCTCCCGGACACCCCGACCCTGACGGAAGAGGGGATCGACTGGATCTCCGGTACATGGCGCGGCCTCGCGGTCCCCAACGACACCCCGGACGAGATCGTCGCGGAGCTCGAGTCCTGCATCACCGAAGCCGCGGAGTCCGAGGCCTTCACCTCGTTCATGGAGGAGAACGCCTTCGGCCAGGAATACCGGGACTCCGCCGAGTTCAACGAGTTCATGGACTCTGAGTACGAGCGCTACGAAGATCTCATCGCCGGACTGGGCAATGGATAGCGAACGCCGTGCCGACATCGGCATCGCGGTTGCGACCATTACCGTAGCCGCAGCGATCGCGGCGGCCACGCGCGGCTTCCCGGAAGGGGCCCAGTCCGGTGATCCGGGTCCGGTGCTGCTGCCACTGCTGGTCGCCCTCGCACTGGGGGCTCTGGGCGTAACCCGCCTGGTGCTCCGCGGTGCCCGCAGCGAGGACCCCCATCCGCCCGGCATGATCGTCCCGGCTCTGATCATGCTCGGTGTCGGCGGGGTCGCGCTCTGGGCGATGACCTGGGTCGGCTTCTTGGTAGGTGCAGCGGTCCTACTGCTAGCGGGCTCGCTCATCGCAGGTGAGCGCCGCCCCGTCCGCATCGCCCTGTACACGACTGTGACCCCCGTGGCCGTCTACTTGGCCTTCAACGTCGCATTCAGCGTGCGGCTCCCGACCGGCCCGTTGGAGACGTTGCTGATATGAACGAATGGCTCATCGGAATCGACGCGGTCATGTCGATCCAGGCGATCTCCATGATCGCCCTCGGCGTCGCGATCGGCATCGTCTGCGGAGCCCTTCCAGGGCTGACCGCGACCATGGCAGTGGCCCTGCTGCTGCCCATCACGTTCACACTCGACCCCCTGCCCGGGATGATGCTCCTGATAGGCGTATACGGGTCCACCCTGTATGCGGGGTCGATCCCGGCGATCCTGATCGGAGCGCCGGGAACACCCTCCGCCGCCGCGACACTGATCGACGGCTATCCCATGGCCCGCAAGGGCCGGGCGGGCGAAGCTCTGACCGTCTCCCTGGTCGCTTCGGTCGTCGGCGGCCTCGTCGGGGCGGTGCTGCTGGCCCTGTTCACACCCCAGCTCGCCGGTGTAGCGCTGAGATTCGGGCCGCCCGAATATTTCATGATCGCGGTGCTGGCGCTGACCATCATCGCCTCCGTCAGCGGCGGCAAGCTCTCCAAGGGCCTGATCAGCGGCATGCTCGGCGTCGCGATCGGCCTGGTAGGCATGGACCCGGTCCAGGGCTTCGCCCGCATGACCTTCGGCATGACAGAGCTGGCCTCAGGCATCTCCTTCATCGCGGTACTGATCGGCCTGTTCGGCATCTCCGAGGCGCTCACCCAGATCTCACGGGCCCGCAAGTCCAAGCACTACGAACGGCCGAGCGTGGGCCGCTTCATCCTGGGCAAAGGCTGGTTCCGGCGCCTCGGTCCGGCGACCGGCGGCTCTTCGCTGATCGGCTTCTTCATCGGGCTGCTGCCCGGCACAGGCGGTGACGTAGCCTCCTACGTCGCTTACAACGAGACGCGGCGCTGGTCGCGCAAGAAGGACTTCGGCAAGGGCAACAGTGCCGGTGTCGCTGCGGCGGAGTCGTCGAACAACGCCTCCACCGCGGGCTCTCTGGCACCCACCCTGGTCCTCGGTATCCCGGGTGACAGCGTCACAGCGATTCTGATCGGCGCACTCACCGTGCACGGGCTCCAGCCCGGGCCCCAACTGTTCGAGGGCAGCCCGGACCTGGTCTACGGCACCGTATTCGGCCTGATCCTGGTCAACGTCTTGATGCTGGTTTTCGGCCTCGGCGGTATCCGGATGTGGGCGAGGGTGTCCTCCACGCCCACGGAGATGCTCTGGCCAGCCGTCATCCTGCTCTCCCTGAGCGGGGCGTTCGCCCTGCGGCTGAACTTGATGGACTCCGTTGTCGCGCTGGCCGCCGGTGCCTTGGGCTTCTGGCTCATCCGCGGCGGCTACCCCCTGGCACCGCTGGTGATCGGACTCATCCTGGGCCCCATGGCCGAGTCCAACCTGCGGTTGTCCCTGATCATCAATGACGGCGGCTTCGAGTGGCTGGCCCGGCCGATCCCGATCGCGCTGATCATCCTGATCGTGACCGCGATGGTGGCTACGACTCTGTCTTCCCGCAGGTCCGCCCGGCAGGAGGCGGCTCAGTCGGTGTCCACACCGTCTGACAGCCGGGGGGAGCCGTCCGCCGAGCACGGCTCGGACCAGTCTGAGGGATCCGAGGATTCCGAAGGGCAGGGGCCGACGGCTTCTCCCGGACAGGGGCCGGACCAGACGAAATGACCGTCCCGTGTCCCAACCCAGTGAACAGAGGAGAGATCCAGACGATGTCGCGCGCGACCGCGCCCCGCAACAGCCCCGCATACGGCGGGCTCGACGCCCTCTGCATAGGGGAGACCATGGTGCTCCTCACCGCGGAGTCCGGCGCCTCACTCGTCGAACGGCCGGTGCTGTCCATGGAGGTAGGGGGTGCCGAATCGAACGTGGCATGCGGTCTGGCCCAGCGCGGCCACCGAGCCGCCTGGCTGAGCAGGGTCGGGGACGACCCGTTCGGCCGCATCATCACCGAGACGCTGTCCGGCCACGGGGTGGACGTCAGCCGAACCAGTACCGACCCCGACCGGCCCACCGGTCTGTACTTCAAGGACCCCGCCCCGGAGGGGACCGCGGTGCATTACTACCGGTCGGGGTCGGCAGCCTCGGCCATGCGCCCGGAGCTCGCCGGGTCCGAGTCCATGGACGGTGCGCGCCTGCTGCTCCTGTCCGGCATCACCCCGGCACTCTCCCAGGAGTGCGCCGGACTTATCGAGCGACTCACGATCGGCCGGGCGCCGGGCGGTCCCACTGTGGTCTTCGACGTCAATTACCGTCCGGCTCTGTGGGCCGCGGAGCCCGCCGCCCGGGCGCTGCTGCCCCTGGCACGGGCCTGCGACGTGGTCCTGGTGGGGCTGGACGAGGCTGAGACCCTGTGGGGAGTCAGCACGCCCGACCAGGTGCGGGAACTGTTCCCCGGCGTGCCCTGCCTGGTCGTGAAGGACGCCGCCAACGGCGCCACCTGCTTCTCTGCGGACGGAGGCGTATTCGTCCCGGCGTTGAGGGTGGACGTCAGGGAGGCCGTGGGCGCGGGCGACGCCTTCGCCGCCGGATTCCTGTCGGGTCTGCTCGACGGACGACCCGTCCGGGACCGGCTGCGGCTGGGCCACATCATGGCTGCGGTGACACTGCAAAGCGTACGGGACCTGACCACCTTTCCCTCCTCGGAGGAATGCGAGCGCATGGTCGCGGCCGACGAGACCGCATGGCGGGAGCTGACCGTGGCCGACCCCGACAGCCCCGTCCAGCACACCTCAGGGAGGCACTGATGGAGCACACACCCCGTACGGCAGCAGGCTTCTTCGCCGACCAGCGGGTGATGGCGATCCTCAGAGGTCTCCCTGAGAGCGAGACGGTGGAGCTGGCCACCCGGGCGTGGGACCTGGGCATCGAACTGGTCGAGGTGCCCGTGCAGACACCCGACGCCCTGCCCTCGCTTCGCGCGGCCGTGGCTGCCGCAGCGGAGCGAAGGCGGACCATCGGAGCCGGGACGGTCATCGACACCGAACAGGTCGCGGAGGTGGCCCGTGCCGGTGCGTCCTTCACCGTCGCCCCCGGGTTCGACGCCGGGGTTCTAGCGGCCTCCGAGGAGGCCGGGATGCCGCACCTGCCGGGGGTGGCCACCCCGGGAGAGATCCAGGACGCGCTCCGCGCCGGGGCCACGTGGATGAAGGCGTTCCCGGCGACCGCGCTGGGCACGAAGTGGTTCTCCGCGATGCCGGGCCCGTTCCCCCAGGTGAGCCTGGTTGCCACCGGAGGGATCGACGCCCGCAACGCCGCGGACTACCTGGCCGCCGGAGCCAGGACCGTCGCTGTCGGCTCGGCCCTGGCCGACCCCCGCCAGCTCGACCTGCTCGCCGAACTGGTGCGCACCGGCTAGCGAGGGGCACCGTACTGCGGTGTCGGCACGTACAGGCCCCGGTTCAGGACACGTCAGCGGGGTCCCGCCTCTCGGGTGGGGTCCCGCTCGTCGCGCGCCAAGGGTTCAGCCGGTCTCCGGCTCCGGGACCCTGCCGGTGCTGTGCCGGACGATCAGGCCGGTGGCCAGCTCCACCCGAGAGCTCTCGATGGTCTCGTTCTGCACCAGGCGCTGCACCGTACGCACCGCGAGCCTGCCCATGTCGGCCAAGGGCTGGCGCACGGTGGTGAGCGGCGGAGAGGACCAGCGCGCCTCGGGCAGGTCGTCGAAGCCCACCACGCTGACGTCCTCGGGTACACGCAGACCGCGCTGCCTGAGCGCCTCGTACACGCCGAGGGCCATCTGGTCGCTGGAGACGAACACCGCGGTGGGCCGCTCGTCGCGGTCGAAGAGGCGCTCACCCGCGCGGAAACCCGACTCGTAGGTGAACTCGGCCGGGGCGATCAGGTCGGGGTCGACGGTCAGACCGGCCGTCTCCAGCCCTGCCCGGTAGCCGTCGAGCCTCGCGCGACTACACCACAGTTCCGGTCGTCCCTCGACGAAGGCGATCCGCCGGTGCCCGAGGTGGATCAGGTGTTCGGTGGCGCTGAGCCCGCCCGCCCAATTGGTGGCGCCGATGGTCGGCGTGGTGAGGTCGGGGATCCCCACTGGGTCGATGACGACGGCGGGCACGTCCAGGCTGCGCAGTTCCTCGTTGAGCGCCGGCTCCAGGCCGGTGGTCACCAGGATCGCGCCGTCGCTGACCCGGGCGCGCACATTGTCCAACCACTGGAGGGCCGAACTGGCCTCGCGGTGTATGGCGGAGACGACCACTCCCGCGCCCGACAGGTGGGCGGCGTTCTCGACGCCCCTGATGATCTCCACCGCCCACGGACTGTCCAGGTCGTTGAAGACCAGATCGAGCAGGCCGACCCGTTCCTTCAGCCGGGAACCGCGGCGGCGGTAGCCGTGCGTGCGCAGCAACGTCTCGATCCGCTCCCTGGTGGCCGGTGCGACATCGCCCCGGCCGTTGAGGACACGGGAGACCGTCGGCGCTGACACGCCCGCCTCCGCCGCGATGACGGAGATGGTGACGTCTCGTGAGGGGGTGGCGCCCACTGAACCTCCTTTGTACTCACCCAGAGTACGAGCTTTCCGGCCCTTCCCGAGCCCACGCCCCGACCACACGGGGGACCTCGCCCCACTCCGGGGCCGCTAATTGACCCGTGGAACAGGTCTTGACGGCCTCCCCTCCAGAACTTACTGTCCATTTCCAACAAGTTACGGAATTTTCCGGAACTTATGCGAACGCCAGAGTCTGGAGCCCCCGCTGTGAAACCCGTACGACTCTCCACCGCAGTGTTCACTGCCGCCGTACTGGCGGTCCCCCTCGCCGCCATCCCCTACTTGTCCGGATCCGAGCCGGCGGCGGTCGAGACCGTCGCCGAAGCCCAGGACGGAACGCTGCGCGACGCCGCGCCCAGCGGCTTCGTCATCGGCAGTGCCGTCGCCGGCGGCGGTCACCACGAGGACGAGGACTACCCCGACCCCTTCACCGGCGACCAGCAGTACCGCGACCTCCTGGGCGAGGAGTTCAGCTCGCTCTCCGCCGAGAACCAGATGAAGTGGGACCACCTGCGTCCCAGCCAGGACGAGTACGCGTTCGACGACGCCGACGCCATCATGGGGTTCGCCGCGGAGAACGGCCAGGACGTGCGCGGCCACACCCTTCTGTGGCACAGCCAGAACCCAGACTGGCTGGAGGACGGGGACTTCTCCGAGGAGGAGCTGCGCGCGATCCTCCAGGACCACATCGAGACCGTGGTCGGCAGGTACGAGGGCCAGATCCAGCAGTGGGACGTCGCCAACGAGATCTTCGACGACGACGGGAACCTGCGCACCGAGGACAACATCTGGATCCGCGAGCTCGGGGAGGAGATCATCGGGGAGGCGTTCCACTGGGCGCGCGAGGCCGACCCGTCAGCGGAGCTCTACCTCAACGACTACAGCGTCGAGGCGATCGACCCCAAGAGCGACGCATACTACGAGCTCGCCCAGCAGCTTCTGGCCGATGAGGTCCCGCTGGACGGCTTCTCCGCCCAGACCCACCTGAGCCTGCAGTACGGTTTCCCGGACTCCCTGCAGGAGAACCTCGAGCGCTTCGAGGACCTCGGCCTGGGCACGGCCCTCACCGAGGTGGACGTGCGGATGGAGCTGCCGGACGGCGGTGAGCCCACCGAGGAGCAGTTGGAGCAGCAGGCCGACTACTACGCCCAGGCCCTGGAGGCCTGCCTGAACGTCAGCAGCTGCCAGTCGTTCACGGCCTGGGGCTTCCCGGACATGTACTCCTGGGTCCCGAACACCTTCGAGGGTGAGGGCGCGGCGACCATCATGTGGGACGACTACACGACCAAGCCCGCCTACGACGCGCTCCGGGACACCCTCCTGGCCGCGTCCTAGAAACCGGAACCCCCGGGCGGGGCAGCTCCCAGATCACCGCCCCGCCCGGGCCCGGCTCAGACCAAGGACCCACTTCGGGCCGGTTCCCGCCCCAGGGCGGTCAGGCCGCGGTGTGGAAGATGTTCTGGGCCTTGCCCAGTCCGTCGGTGAGGACGGTGCGGACCGCGTCGGCGGCGCGTTCGACGTTCAGGTCCAACTCGGCGCGTTCGGTCGAGGAGAAGTCGCGCAGCACGTAGGCGGCGGCGTCCATCCGGCCCGGAGGCCGACCGACACCGAAGCGAACCCGCAGGTAGTCGGGACCGGACAGGGAAGCGGTGGTCGACTTCAGGCCGTTGTGGCCGCCCGAGCCACCGCCCTTCTTGAGCTTGAGGGCCCCGAAGTCGATGTCCAACTCGTCGTGCACGACGATGATCCGCTCCATGGGGACCTTGTAGAACCGCGCCAGCCCGGCGACCGGTCCCCCGGACAGGTTCATGAACGTGCGCGGCTTGACCAGCACCGCGGCCACACCGTCGATCCGCGTCTCCACGACCTCGGCGTGCGCCTTGTGGACCTTCCACCGCTCACCCTTTTCCGCGGCGATGGCGTCCACCACCATGAACCCGGCGTTGTGCCGGTTCCCCGCGTACTTGGGGCCCGGGTTGCCCAACCCCACGACCAGCCAGCGCTCAGCCTCAGCCATGTCCTCGTCGCCCTCGTTCTTCCTGATGCCCAACCTGCTCAACCAAGCCCACATGCCGCACGACACTACCGACCCCGGGCCATCACCGGAAACCGCGTGCCCAAGGGGTCCCGAAACGCCGGACGCGCGGCCCCGTCTCAGGGGACCGCGCGTCCGGTCGTGCAGCTTGTGGTGCGAGCACCGCCTTACTCGGCGGCGGCCTCCTCAGCCGACTCAGCGGCTTCCTCGCTGGTCTCCGGCTCCTCCTCGACGCGCGGGGCGGCGACGGTGAGCAGGACCGACTCGGGGTCGGTGACCATGGTGACGCCCGCGGGCAGCTTCAGTTCGGCAGCGGTCGGGGTCGCACCGACCTCCAGCCCGTCGATGTCGAACTCGACACCTTCGGGGATGTGGGTGGCCTCAGTCTCCACGGACACGGCGACGAGCTCCTGGTTGAGCACGCCGGGAGCCTTGACCTCACCGGTCAGGGTGACCGGGATCTCGACCTCGACCTTCTCGCCCTTGGAGACGACGAGCAGGTCGACGTGCTCCAGGAAGCCCTTGATGGCGTCGCGCTGCACGCTCTTCGGCAGGGCGAGGTTGTCCTTGTCCAGACCGCCGAGACGGATCAGGACGTTCGGGGTCTTCAGGGCGAGCATGAGGTCGTGGCGCGGCAGGTTCAGGTGGCGGGGCTCGGTGCCGTGGCCGTAGAGGACGGCCGGCACCTTACCCGCGCGGCGGGCGCGACGGGAGGCGCCCTTGCCGAATTCCGTGCGGGGCTCGGCAGCGATACGTACCTCGGACACGACAAAACTCCTCGGGTTCAACCCCGCAGCACGGGGAACACGACTCCAGTAGTACGAACGAATCCCGCCCTAGGCGGGGAAAGCGGCGGGGTCACCCAGCTGGCTGGGGACTCGACCGCCCTGGTTCCAGGCGTGCCCGGCGAGCCGCCACCGGACCCGTCCGGCCCGGGAACGCTCGTCGCGCACCCCTGCCCGCGTTGATTCCGGACGGAGACACAACGGGAATCCGTCCGGACACGGGGACACTCGGTCAAGTCTACTGGTTCTGGGGACGACTCCGTACATGGCCCACCGGTGGGACCTGGCCCGGTCCCACCGGTGGGCGGGTACGGCGTCTGGGATGTTCTGAGAGCCTCAGAAGCCCGGCAGCTGCCGCGCCCTAGTCGAACAGGCTCGTGACCGAGCCGTCGGTAAAGACCTCGCGGACCGCGCGGGCGACCAGCGGGGCGATAGAGAGCTGCGTGAGCTTCCCGAAGGAACGCTCCTCCGGGACGGGCAGCGTGTTGGTGATGACCACCTCGGAGATGCGCGAGTTCTGCAGGCGCTCTGCCGCGGGGCCCGACAGCACACCGTGCGTGGCGGCCACGATGACCTTGTTCGCGCCCTGCTCGAAGAGCGCTTCCGAGGCCTTCACGATGGTGCCGCCGGTGTCGATCATGTCGTCGACCAGCACACAGGTGCGGCCCTCGACCTGACCGACGACCTCGTGGACCTTCACCTGGTTGGCGATGTCCGGGTCGCGGCGCTTGTGGATGATCGCCAGCGGGGCACCGAGGCGGTCGGCCCAGCGGTCGGCGGTGCGCACCCGCCCGGCGTCCGGGGAGACCACGGTGATCTCCGAGTGGTCGACCTGGTTGGCGACGTGGTCGGCCAGGATCGGCAGCGCGAACAGGTGGTCCACCGGGCCGTCGAAGAAGCCCTGGATCTGGTCCGTGTGCAGGTCCACCGCCATCATCCGGTCCGCGCCGGCGGTCCGGAACAGGTCGGTCACCAGACGCGAGGAGATGGGCTCACGGCCCCGGTGCTTCTTGTCCTGGCGCGCGTAGCCCAGGATCGGCATGACCACGGTGATCCGCTTGGCGGAGGCGCGCTTGAGCGCGTCCACCATGATCAGCTGCTCCATGATCGACTCGTTGACCGGGTCGGCGTGGCTCTGGATGACGAACGCGTCACTGCCGCGCACCGACTCCAGGTACCGCATGAAGATCTCGCCGTTGGCGAAGGTGTCGAACCGGGTGGGAACCACCTCGATCCCCAGCTCCTTCGCGACCTCTTCGGCCAGCGCCGGGTGCGTACGCCCCGAGAACAGCATCAGTTGTTTCTGGCCGGTGGCCTTCATGCCGGTCACGTTCTTCTCCCCCACAGTCACTACTAGTTCGCGTCGTCGGCTCTGCGCCGCTCCGCCTGCTCCGCCGCCTCCGCGGACGGAGTTCCCGGACGCTTGCGCTGCGTCCAGCCCTCGACGTTACGCTGCCGGTTCCCTTCGGAGACCGCCAGGGCACCCGGTGGGACGTCGTCACGGACCACGGTCCCGGCCCCGGAGTAGGCGCCGTCGGCGACGTGCACGGGGGCGACGATCGTGTTGTCGCTGCCGATGCGCACGTGGTCGCCGATCGTGCTCCGGGACTTGTTGACCCCGTCGTAGTTCACGAACACCGAGGAGCAGCCGATGTTGCTGCCCACACCGATGTCCGCGTCACCGACGTAGGTCAGATGCGGGATCTTGGACCCGGTGCCGACGTTCGAGTTCTTGACCTCGACGAAGGCTCCGGCCTTGGTCCGCCCGGCCAGGTCTGTGCCCGGCCGAAGGTAGGTGTAGGGGCCCACGGAGGCCCCGTCGCCGATCTCGGCCCGGTCCGCGGTGGTCTCGCGGATCTCGGCGCCGTCACCGACGACGGTGTCGCGCAGGTCGGCGCCGGGGCCGACCACCGCGTCCTCGCCGATCCGGGTGGTGCCGTAGAGGCGGCTGTTGGGGTGGACCACGGTGTCCGCGCCGATGCTGACCTGGGCGTCCACCCAGGTCGTCGCGGGGTCGACGATCGTGACACCGGAGAGCATGTGTTCGATGAGGAGCCGGTCGTTGAGCACCCGGCGAGCCTCGGAGAGCTGCACGCGATTGTTGACGCCCTGGACCTCGTTCCAGTCCTCGGCGCTCCACGCGTCAACGCGGTGGCCGTCGCCGCGCAGCAGGCCGACGGCGTCGGTGATGTACTCCTCACCTTTCGCGTTGTCGGTGGACAGGCGCTGGACGACCTGGCTCAGGAGCGCCCCGTCGAAGGCGTACATACCGGAGTTGATCTCGTCGACGCGGTGCTGTTCGAGGGTCGCGTCGGCGTGTTCGACGATCTCGGTGAAGCCTCCGTCGGCGTCGCGGACGATGCGCCCGTAGCCGTGGGGGTCGGGCACCCGGGCGGACAGCACGGTGACCGCGTTGCCCGCCTTCTCGTGCTCCGCGACGAGCGAGGCGAGTGTCCCGCCCCGCAACAGGGGTGTGTCGCCGCAGGTGAGGACGACGGTTCCGGACAGCTCGACGCCCTTGGCGGCGAGGTCCTCCACCGCCATGCGCACGGCGTGACCGGTGCCGTTCTGTTCCTCCTGAACGGCTGTGGTCGCCTCAGGGGCGACTTCTTCCAGATGGGACCGCACCTGGTCGCGGGCGTGGCCGACGACCACGACCGAGTTCAGGGGGTCGAGTTCACGGGATGCGTAGAGCACATGGCCGAGCATGCTGCGGCCGTTGAGTTCGTGAAGGACCTTGGGAAGTTTGGATTTCATCCGGGTGCCCTCACCCGCCGCGAGAATGATCACGGCAGCCGGACGGTTCACGCTCACTGGAGGAGACCCCTCGAGATAGCTGGCATATGAACAGTCGGCTCACCCTGCGGCGGCGCGACCCGCATGCCGCGCGGGCGGCCGTCGGATGACCAGCGGCCGACATGGGAAGGATACATGCGTGTCACGGGCGCCCATCGGCCGTGTGACGCCGCCGCTTCCCTCCCCCACCCTGGCGCCGCATGCGCAAAAAGCCCGTAGCGGCGGGGGTTGCTCCCGGACCAGGGCTCGAACCTGGACGACGGGGACCAAAACCCCGCATGCTGCCGATTACATCATCCGGGAACGCGCCGGGCCGTGCGGCCCGTGCGTTCGCCACCAACATAGCGCCTTTGACGGAGGACTTGCCAAACCTACGGGTACGTAGGTTACGGTTACGTAGGAATAGGTTAGGCCGTCTCGACGGGTGCCCACACCCCTCTGAAGCCGCCCTGACCGGCGTAGAAGCTCCCCATGACGAGGTGTGGAAGAACATGACCGCTGCCCCCGAGGTGCCGACCGACGGCACTGCGACCGCTACTGGCGCGCCGAAGCGCGAAGCGATCCCCGAGTACGAGCCCGAGCTGAGGGGCAAGGCCGAGCGCTACACCGTCTTCGCGTTCGTGTTCATCCCGCTGATCGCGCTGGCCGCGTCCGTCCCCTTCTTCTGGGGCTGGGGCCTGAGCGTGACGGATATCGCCATCGCGTCGGTCTTCTACCTGATCAGCGGCCTGGGCATCACCGTCGGCTTCCACCGGCACTTCACCCACGGCTCTTTCAAGGCCAAGCGCCCGCTCCGGATCGCGCTGGCGATCGCGGGCTCCATGGCGATCGAGGGAAGTGTCATCAAGTGGGTGGCCGACCACCGCCGCCACCACAAGTACGCCGACGCCGAGGGCGACCCCCATTCCCCGTGGCGCTTCGGCGACGACTGGAAGTCCGTGGCCAAAGGCCTGTACTACGCGCACATGGCGTGGATGTACCTGGACGACAAGAAGACCTCGCCCCGCCGGTTCACCCCGGACCTGCTCAAGGACAAGGACGTCGTCCTCATCGACCGGCTCTTCCTGCCGATCGTGCTCTTCTCCCTGTTCGCCCCCGCCGTCATCGGCGGCCTGGTCACCATGTCCCTGTGGGGCGCGGTCACCGCGTTCTTCTGGGCGAGCCTGGTCCGCGTCGCGCTGCTGCACCACGTGACCTGGTCCATCAACTCCATCTGCCACACCATCGGCGAGGAGAACTTCGAGGTCCGCGACCGCTCCCGCAACGTGTGGTGGCTGGCCATCCCGTCCTTCGGCGAGTCCTGGCACAACCTGCACCACGCCGACCCGACCTGCGCCCGCCACGGTGTCCTCAAGGGCCAGATCGACATCTCCGCACGGGTCATCTGGATGTTCGAGAAGTTCGGCTGGGCCACCAAGGTCCGCTGGCCCAAGAGTGAACGGCTCGCAGCCAAGCGGGTCAAGGTCTAGGATCGGTAACCATCATGGGAGCAGCCGACAGCGAGCAGAGGACCCGCGTGCGCCGCAAGCGCATGACGGGCAAGGAGCGTCGGCAACAGCTGTTGGAGATCGGCCGGGAGCTGTTCGCCGAGCGGGGGTTCGACGCGACCTCCGTCGAGGAGATCGCCGCGCGGGCCGGCGTGTCCAAGCCCGTGGTCTACGAGCACTTCGGCGGCAAGGAAGGCATCTACGCCGTCGTCGTGGACCGGGAGATGCGCACGCTCCTGGGCATGATGGGCGAGGCCCTGACCGCCGAACACGCCCGGAGCAAGATCGAGAAGGCAGCTCTGGCCCTGCTGCGCTACGTCGAGGAGGACAGTGTCGGGTTCCGGGTGCTGACCCGTGACTCGCACGTCGCCTCCGGCACCGGAAGTTTCGCCAGCCTCATCAACGACATCGCCAGCCAGGTCGAGCACATCATGGCCGACGAGTTCGCCGAACGGGGTTACGACCCGGCGCTCGCCCCCATGTACGCGCAGGCCCTGGTGGGTATGTGGGCGTTGACCGGCCAGTGGTGGCTGGAGGTGCGCAAGCCCAAGCGCGAGGTGGTCGCGGCGCACCTGGTCAACCTGGCCTGGAACGGGCTCTCGTCCCTGGAGGCGAAGCCGAAGCTGGACACGCGCCGACGGCGTTCGGACTGACGACCCTTTCCTGTGGGGCTACTCACAGGAGGGGACATCGTCCATGGTCACCGGTGGGGCGGGTGTGAAGCGCATACCCGCCCCACTATCTTGATGTCAAGAGATATGCTGGTGCCATGCGCGATGAGGTGGATGGGCTGATCGAGGCGTGGAGCTCCGAACGGCCGGACGTGGACGTGACACCCCTTGAGGTGTTCAGCCGGGTGTCCCGGCTTGCCCGCCACCTGGACCGTGCCCGGCGCACCGTCTTCACCGAGCACGAGTTGGAGCCCTGGGAGTTCGACGTCCTGGCCGAACTTCGGCGCTCCGGCCCTCCGTACGAGCTGAGCCCCGGCCGCCTACTGAGAGCCACCCTGGTGACCTCCGGGACCATGACCAACCGGGTGGATCGCCTGGCCGCCGCGCAACTCGTCCGCCGCAGGCCCGACCCCGCCGACAAGCGCGGTGTCCTGGTCCGGCTGACCGACCAGGGCGCGGAGCGGATCGACGCCGCCCTGGCCTCCCTCCTCAGCTACGAGGAGACCCTCCTCGCGCCCATGCCGGCTGCCGAGCGCGAGCAGCTGGCATCGTTACTGAGATGCCTCCTGGCCCCCCTCGACAGGACGCCCACCGGTCCGCAAGGGTAGTTACTCGGCGGTATCCGTCTGCTCACCGGGAGACCCGCCTTTCTGGGCGCGCATCATTTCCAGTACGGGTCTTGGTTGGAGAGCACTTTGAGAATCCGGTGGATGGCCGCGGTCACCGCGGCCGTGGTGGTCGCGGGCTGCTCCGGTGGGGGCGACGACGAAGCGAACACCGCACAGAACTTCTACCTGTCCCTGGGCGATTCCCTGACCGTGGGCGTACAGCCCGACGAAGAGGGCCAGGCCGAGGAGACCTCGGAAGGGTACACAGACGTCCTCTACCGCTCCCTGAAGGACGAGGACTCCACGCTCCAGCACGAGCGCATGGGCTGCGGCGGCGAGGACACCACGACCTTCATCGGAGGCGGCCTCCCGCACTGCGACACCCTCTACGAAGAGGGTTCGCAGCTCGACCAGGCCGAGGAGTTCCTGAACGAGCACGGCGACCAGGTCGGCCTCGTTACCGTCACCATCGGCGGGAACAACTTCACCAACTGCGTCGAGGGCATCGACGAGGACCGCGACCCCGACATCGAGCTGGACATCGAGGACGTCGGCGTCGACGAGGACTGTGTGGCCGACGGCCAGGAGCGCTTGGAGACGGAGGTCCCCGAGATCGCCGACCGGCTGACCGAGGCCGCCGGTTCGGACACCCAGGTCGTCGCGATGACCTACTACAACCCGTTCCTGGCCTTGGCCCTCCTGGACGAGGAGGAAGCGGAAGGCGACGAGGACGCGGAGGGCACCGAGGAAGACGACGGGGCCGTGTCCACGGAAGACGGCGACGAGGAGCTGGCCGACCGCACCGTCGAGATCCTCGGCGAGGTGAACGACTCCCTGACCGACTCCTACGAGGCTGCCGGGATCGACGTGGCCGACGTGGACACCGTCTTCGAGGGCGCCAACACCGACGTTCCGGAGAACAGCGACACGGACATGCCGGTGAACCTGCAGCGGATCTGCGACCTGACCTGGATGTGCAACGTCGCGCAGGGCCCGGACATCCACACCAACCTGGCCGGGGCCCAGGAGATCGCCGAGGTCTTCGAGAGCCAAGTCCGCTAGCGGCCCAGGCGACCGGGACGCAGGACCGGGCAGCAGAACGGACCGAGGGGTCCGCCGATGTCGGCGGGCCCCACCGCGGCTCCACCCGCCCGCATCCTTCTGGTGTGATGGTGAACACATCGGCACCGCCGTTCGTATACACCCCCAAAGACCGCGCCGCCCAAGGGCGGGAACGTCAGGGGAAAGCCATGAACAGCAGATTCAGGATCATCGCGGGTACTGCGGTCGCGACCGTCGCCGCCGGGGCCCTCGTCGGCCTCAACCTGGGCGTCGCGCAGGCCGACGACGAGGTGTCCGAGCCCAGCGAGTTCACCAGCATGTTCACCGCGCAGGCGACGCCGGACACGGTCGTCGACGAGGACGGAAACTCCGAGCCCGGCGAGGAGGGCGCCACGGGGACCTTCGACGTGATGGTCAACAGCGACGAGGAGATCGTCTGCTGGGACATCGAGCTCGACGGGGTGACCCCGCCCTACGAGAGCCCCGCGGACACCGCGACGCACATCCACGAAAGCCCCGAGGGCGTGCAGGGCCCGCCCCGGCTGTCCTTCCCCGACCCCGAGGAGGACGACGACGGCATGCTGCGCAGCTCCGGCTGCCAGGAGGGACCGTTCACGACCGGGCTGGATGACGACGACGGGGTGGACACCGGCGAGGGCTTCACGCTCTCCCAGATCGAGGACGACCCGGACCAGTTCTACGGGGACACGCACACCGAGGAGTACCCGATGGGTGCGGTCCGCGGTCAGCTGACCCAGGTGCCGCACGGCGGGGTGGACACCGGCGCGGGCGGCCTCGCCCCGGACAGCGCCGGGATCGGCGGGGCGGCCGCGGCCACCGGGGCGGGTGTGCTCCTGGCGGCGGTGGCGTCCTTCGCTCTGCTGCGTCGCCATGCGCGTTCCTGAACGGCCCGCCCCCGGGCGTTCCGGTCCCCTGCTGGGTCGCGGGACGGCTCCGCGCGCCCTGACCGCCTCTCTGGCGGCCTCGGCCCTGTTCCTCGGCGGATGCGCGGGACACGCGGACCACGCCGGGGGCGGCCAGGGCCACGGGCACGCGCACGAGGAGCACGGGTCCGGTCACGGAGAGGGCGACGACGGCGGCCACGACCACACTTCGCACAACCTGTCGCCGCCGGACCAGGAGCCCTCCCCGGTACCCCGGGGACCCGAACCGGTCGGCGTCCGGATCCCGTCACTGGACGTGGAGTCGGATCTGCTGCACACGGGTGTGCGGCAGGACGGGACCGCTGAGGTACCGGAGGACTTCGATCTGGCCTCCTGGTACGAGGAGGGCGGCCGCACTGGCGAGGGGCGGCCGACGGTCCTGCTGGGGCACGTGGACTCCAACGACGGTCCGGCGGTCTTCGCCCGGATCGACGAACTCGCCGACGGGGACACGGTCGAGGTGGACGACGCCGAGGGCGGGACGCACACGTACGAGGTGGTGGACGTCCAGGTCCACCCCTACGACGAGTTCCCGACCTTCGAGGTGTTCAGCGGCTCCGGGGGCGACGTCCTGCGCCTGGTGACCTGCACGGGCGCCTTCGACCCCGAGGAGGGCAGCTACGAGGACAACCTCGTCGTGTTCGCCGAGAACACCCAGGTCTGAGGCGGGCGGGCCGCCGCAGGTCTCTGAAACGGCCTCGGTCGGCGGGGCGGCTGGGTGGGGGCTTCGCCTACTCGGCCTGCCCGGGGAGGGACCGCTCGATGCGCTCGACGATCTCCGGAGCATCCGGGACCGTGCTCGGGCGGAAGCGGTGGACGGTGTTGTCGGGCAGGACGAGGAACTTCTCGAAGTTCCACTTAACCTTCCCGGCCTTGCCGTCCGCGTCCTCGGTCTCGGTCAGCTCCTTGTAGAGCGGGTGCTGGCCGCGGCCGTTGACCTTCACCTTGCTCATCATCGGGAAGGTCACGCCCCAGGTCATCGAGCAGTACTCGGCGATCTTGCCGTCACCGCCGAACTCCTGGAGGAACTGGTTGCTGGGGAAGCCCAGCACCGTGAACCCCTGGTCGGAGTAGCGCTTCTGGAGCTCCTCCAGCGCCCCGTACTGCGGGGTGAGCCCACAGCGGGAGGCGACGTTCACCACGAGCCGCGTCTTTCGGGCCCACTCGCCGAAGGTGGTCTCGCGTCCGTCGATCAACGTCACCGGGATCTCGTCCAGGGCGGCCATCGCGTTCTCCTCCTGCGTTCGGGAAAGTCCTCACCAACCTAAGGGCGCCCGGTCCGACACGCACCGGGCGGCGGTCAGGGGTGTTTACGCACGGGGAAGGGCACGCGTTCACCGCGGGGCGAGTCCGGGCTGCGCCGCCACCGGAGCCGCCATGCTCGTCGTCGGCCTCATCACCCGCACCCGCCGCTGGTAGCGGTTCAGTCGCCGATCAGCTCGGCCTGCTCCAGCCAGGCCATCTCCAGCTCGTCCTTCTCGGCGGCCAGGGTCTTGGCCTCGGCGTCGAGTTCGGCGAGCTTGGTGTAGTCCTCGGCCGCCGCGGCCATCTGCTCGTGGAGCTGGGCCTCACGCTTGGCGATCTTGTCCATCCGGCGCTCGACCCGCTGCATCTCCTTCTGGGCGGCGCGCCGCTCCGCCTGGGAAACGGCGGGCGCGGCGGCAGGGGCGTCGCCGGTGGCCGTCTCGGAGGCGCCAAGCGGCACGGTGGCTTCTCCGGCGCCGGCAGCACGGCGCTCCAGGTACTCCTCGACTCCGCCGGGCAGGAACGCCAGCGAACCGTCGCCCATGAGTGCGAGCACGCGGTCGGTGATCCGCTCCAGGAAGTACCGGTCGTGGCTGACGAGCACGAGGGAGCCGGGCCAGCCGTCGAGGAGGTCCTCCAGCTCGGTGAGGGTCTCGATGTCGAGGTCGTTGGTGGGCTCGTCCAGCAGCAGGACGTTGGGTTCGTCCATGAGCAGGCACAGCAGCTGCAGGCGGCGCTTCTCCCCGCCGGACAGGTCGGCGTTGGGCGTCCACTGCCGTTCGCCCCGGAAGCCGAACTTCTCCAGCATCTGGCTCGCGGTGTAGTCCCGCTTGCCGATGGTGATGTGCTCGCGCACGTCCATGACGGTCTGGAGCGGGCGGGCCTTGGGGTCGAGCTCGGTGACGTTCTGCGACAGGTGCGCCAGCTTCACGGTCCGCCCGGTACGCACGGTGCCCTCGTCGGGCTCGCGCTCCTCGGCGAGGATCTTCAGCAGGGTGGACTTGCCCGCGCCGTTGATCCCCACCAGACCGACCCGGTCGCCTGGGCCCAGCTGCCAGGTGAGGCGGTCCAGCAGTGTGCGGTCGGGCACGGAGTACGACACGTTCTTGAGGTCGATGACGGTCTTGCCCAGGCGCGAACTCGCGAAGCGGACCAGTTCCACTGTGTCCCGGGCGGGCGGCTCGTCCGCGATGAGCTGGTTGGCCGCCTCGATGCGGAACTTGGGTTTGGAGGTGCGCGCGGGGGCTCCCCGGCGCAGCCAGGCCAGCTCCTTGCGCATGAGGTTCTGGCGGCGGTCCTCGGCGGCTGCGGCCTGGCGGTCCCGCTCGGCTTTGGCCAGCACGTAGGCCGCGTACCCGCCCTCGTAGCGCTCGACGGTGCCGCGCCCGACCTCCCAGGTGCGTGTGGTCACGGCGTCCAGGAACCAGCGGTCGTGTGTGACGACCACGAGCGCCTCGGGACGGCCTCGCAGGTGTTCGGCGAGCCAGGCGATGCCCTCGATGTCGAGGTGGTTGGTGGGCTCGTCCAAGGCGATGAGGTCGTGGTCGCCGACGAGCAGGCGCGCCAGGCCGGAGCGGCGGCGCTCACCCCCGGAAAGGCCGGACATCGGCAGGTCCAGGTCCCAGCCGCTGAGGAGCCCGCGCAGGATGTCGCGGATGCGCGCGTCACCGGCCCACTCGTGCTCGGCCCGGTCGCCCAGCACGAACTCGCCGACGGTGCTGTCGGGGAAGTCGTCGCGCTGGTGCAGGAAGCCGACCCGCAGGCCCCGGTTGTGCACGACCCGGCCGGAGTCGGGTTCGGTGAAGCCGGAGAGCACGGAGAGCATGGTGGACTTGCCGCCGCCGTTGCGGCCCACCACACCGATGCGTTCGCCCCCGTCCACGCCAAGGGAGACCTTGTCGAGGAGTACGAGCGGCCCGTAGGCCAGGGACACGTCCTGAAGGTTGACCAGATTCGACATCGTCTTCCATTGTGCGGTCCCGGCAGAGGTGCACGAACCGCGCGATGCTGGGAGGTTCCTGCGGCGGGGGAACGCCCGGGGCCGCACCACGCAAGGCCCCGGGCGGGTCCGAGTGAGGGAGGCCCTCCCACGGAAGGCCTATACCAAGAAGAAGTCCCTGGCGGCTTTGGCGATTCCCTCGGTGTCCAGACCGTGGGCGCTGGCGTGCTCGGCCGGGGTTCCGTAGGCACGCAACTCGCTGTCGCGTGCCACGCCCAGGGAGAGCTGGCGGTGGCGGCGGTCGGACAGGGCCTCGGACACCTCGTGGGCGGAGGTGCCCCGTAGGTAGGGCTCCACGAGGAGCACGTCGGCGTTGCCCGCGGCCGCGGTCAGCTTGCTCAGGCCCTCGCGGTCGAAGGGCCGCACGGTGGCGGTGTGGGCGACGGTGACGTCGAGGTCGGCGGTGGCCTCCAGGACCCGGTCCAGCATCGGGCCGACCGCCAGCACCACTCCGGCCGAGCGGGGCGAGCCGGTGCGCAGGACGTTGAGGCGGGGACCGGCCGGCAGGGGCGCGCGGTTGGTGTCGCCGGACAGGCGCACGTACACGCGGTCGTCACCGGGGATCGCCCGTTCCAACACGTCGCGGACCTCGTCGGGGTGACCGGGCACGTGTACGGTCCAGCCGGGCAGGGAGTCGAGGAGGGCCACGTCACCGGGTGACTGGTGGGTGCGGCCCGCGTTCGAGGCGTCGTATGAGCCGCCGATGCTCACCAGGACCGCGCCGACGTCCTGGTGGGTGAGCCCGATCTTGATCTGCTCGAAGGGGCGCTCGACCAGGAACGGTGCGTAGCTGTGCACGATCGGGCGCATGCCGGTGAGCGCCAGGCCCCCGGCCACGTCGATCATGGCCTGTTCGCGGATGCCCAGGTTGATGACGCGGTTCGGGTGGGCGATGGACGCTCGGCGGAACCGCTCCGCTGAGATGTCCGCGAGGACGACGGCGGTTCGGGGGTCCTGGTCCAGCGCCCGTTCGGCGGTGGCGATGAAGGTCTCACGCATGGCCTGGCTCCTCTAGCTTCCGTTGCGGACGCGGGCGACGACGGCCAGGGGCCGTCCGGTGCTGGGTGGGGCGAACGCCTCGTGGAGTGCGTTGTGGCTGCGGCCTTGGACCTCACGGCTCTCCCACCCCTCGACCTCGAAGCGGCTGCCGATCCCGCCCGGCCAGCCGTGGCTGGCGGAGGAGTTGTCGATGACCACGACGGTGAGGTTGTCGGCGCCCAAGCGGGCCGCGGCAGCGATGGCCTCGTGGTTGCTGCCCTCGTCGAGTTCGCCGTCGCCGACCAGCACCACCACGCGGGGTTCGGTGCCGTCAGCCCTGCGCACACCTTGGGCGCGCAGGCCGAGGGCCGTGCCCAGGCCGAGCGGCATTCCGTGGCCCAGGGAACCGCTGCCGATCTCGACACCGGGGGCGAGGACCCGGTCGGGGTGGTGGCCCAGCGGTGAGTCGAAGCTGGTCCAGCCGCGCAGGGTGGGCACGTCGAGGAAGCCCTTGGCGGCGAGGATCGCGTAGTAGGCGCCCGGCCCGTGTCCCTTGGAGAGCAGGAACCGGTCCCGGGCCGGGTCTTCGGCGGTGCTCGGCGTGACCTCGAGGATCCGGTCGTAGAGCACCCAGAGGACGTCGAGGGTGGAGTTGGAGGCGTCGGTGTGCTTGTCGTCCCCCTCCATCAGCCCGATGAGGGCCGGGAGGTCGGCGTACCTGGAGAGTGCTGCGGCTGTCATGTCCGCCAGTCTTCGTCCTTAACCAAACTTGAGGTCAAGGGCGCAGAGGCGGGCGACGGCGGCGCCAACCCAGGTGATTTAACTCACACATTCGAGGCTAGAGAATCGTGGTTCCCGGGACATCGCCGTCCGCCGCGACCACCTGCTCGCACAGCCCCGTGGCCTCCAGCGCGGAGACCACCTCGGCTTCCCGTTCAGTGACCACAGCCGATGCCTCGTCACCGCCGCCGACCAGGAAGGCACAGGTGGGGCCGGAACCGGACACCAGGGCGCCCAGCGCCCCGGCCGACCGGCCCGTGTCCAGTGTCCGTTCGAGTTCGGGCAGCAGGGAGACCGCCGCGGGCTGGAGGTCGTTGGTCAGGGAACGGCCCAGCACCTCGGCATCACCGGTGGCCAGAGCTTTCGCCAACGCCCCGTCCAGGCGCGGCTCGGGGGCGTCCGGACGCATCCGGTCGTACTCCCCGAAGACCCTTGCCGTGGACAGACCCCGTGTGGAGAGGGCGAATACCCAGCGGTAACGCCCGGTGCTGGCCATCGGCTCCAGGAACTCCCCGCGGCCGGTTCCGACCGCGGTGTCACCGACCAGCCCGAAGGCCACGTCGCTGCCAATCCGGGCCGCGAGATCGAGGAGGCGCCCCCGAGGCAGGCCGCAGCCCCACAGCCGGTCACAGGCCACCAGGGCCGCCGCCGCGTCGGCACTGCCGCCGGCCATGCCCCCGGCCACCGGAATGTGCTTGTCGAGGTGAATGTCGACCGGGGTGCCCTGGCCCGTCTCCTCCGCCAGCAACGAAGCGGCGCGGGCCGCGAGGTTACTCTCGTCCAAGGGCACTCTGGCCAGGTGCGATCCCAGTTGGCCACTGGCGGTCAGCGCGGTGAGGGCCCTGGGCTGACGCGTAGGCACCGCCTTGACGGTAACCTCGTCGAACAGTGAGACGGCGTGGAACACGTTGACGAGGTCGTGGAACCCGTCCTCACGCTTGGGCCCCACCGCCAACTGGAGGTTCACCTTCGCGGGGACCCGCACGGTTACGGTGGTATTAACGGTCACGAGTCCCCAATCGTAAAGGAACCCCCACCTTGTGTGAACACACACCCCCGGTCGGGGATCTCCGTGTTCACCGTCTCCCACCGGCGACAACACCCGCGCCAAGGAGAGCGGGACCCGGAGATCCCGGACTCGTCACCACTGTCATGTCAATTACCGCCCGCACCCAGAACGGCCCAATCCGGCCCGTGAGTGGGAATCAGGGCACAAACACCGCTACCTTGGGGCAAGGCGGAGTTTGGACACCGTCGGGGAGGGTCGCTTGCCGTCGGATGGGCTCCCGAAGAACCTGGAACCGCTGGTCGCCGGAGATCCGGCCACCATCGGCCCCTACGCGCTGTCCGGGAAACTGGGTAGTGGCGGGATGGGAACCGTCTACCTGGGCAGTGCTCCGGATAAGAACAATCAGGTAGCCATCAAGGTCATCCGCCCGGAGCTCGCCTTCGACGAGCAGACCCGGGCGCGCTTCCGCGACGAGATGGAGAACGCCCGCAAGGTCGCCTCCTTCTGCACCGCGAAGGTGCTCGACCACGGGACGTTCGAGAACCGTCCCTACATGGTCACCGAGTACATCGCGGGCACGGCCCTGGCCGAGCACATCGCGGAGAACGGTCCGCTGGACTCCTCCACACTGCACGGCTTCGCCCTGGGGGTGGCCGCCGCGCTCGCCGCCATCCACCGCACCGGTCTAGTCCACCGCGACCTCAAACCGGCCAACGTACTGCTGTCGATCTCCGGGCCCCGGGTGATCGACTTCGGTATCGCCCGCGCGATGAACACCGCGACCAACCACACCCAGACCGGCATCGTCATGGGCAGCCCCGGTTGGATGGCGCCCGAACAACTCCTGGAGGAGCAGGTCACCACCTCGGCGGACATCTTCGCCTGGGGTTGCCTGGTCGCTTTCGCCGGCAACGGCACGCACCCCTTCGGCAACGGCGACGCCATGACCCTGGGCAAGCGCGTGCTGTTCGCCGAGCCCCAGATCGGCAACCTCGACAACCCGCTGGACCGCCTCGTGGCGCGCACCCTTGCCAAGGAGCCGGGCCGCCGCCCGACCGCGCAGGACCTCCTGCTGGAGCTCGCCGGCGGCGAGGACACCACCAACCCCAACGACATGGTGTCCCACGCCCTGCACCAGTCCTGGCGGCCCAACCTGCCGCCGATGCCGCCCGGACCGCCCCCCGGAATGCCCCACCCGGCGCACCAGACCATGACGGGCATGCGGCACCCGGCCCCCGGGCATTACCAGGCCGCCCCGCCGATGCCGCCGCCCCCGCACCAGACGGGCAATTACGCCAGGCCCCAGCAGGGGCCGCCTCCCGGACACCCCGCAGCCGGACACCCCACTGGGCCTCCGCCGCCGCCCCCGCACGCACAGCAGCCGCACGGGCAGGGCGGTCCACCGCCCGTGCAGCACCCCGCCCAGACCGGCCCGATCCCGATGGCGGCGCCCAACGACCAGCAGCAGCGCGGTCCGCAGCCCTACGTGCCGCCGGTCCCGCCGCCGCCGCACCGACCCACCGCGCCCGGCCGGCGGAACGGGCTCTACTTGGGCGTGGCCCTGGCGAGCTTCGGCCTGCTGATCGTCCTCCTCCTCATGGTCTTCATGGTGGCGGACTCCCTCAGCCTGGGCAGTGACGGCGCCGACGAGGAAGCTCCCGGGAACAGCGGCCCGACGTCCGGAGCCGACGCCCCCGACGACAACCTCGGCGACATGGAGCCGTCCGAGTCGGCGCTCACCGACGGCATGGCGCTCTCCGAGGACGAGACGGCCCTGTACTACGTCACGAAGGTCAGCTGCGTCGAGGACCTCCCGGGCCGGTCGGAGATCACCGGAGGCCTGTACTGCGTGGCCGAGATCGAATTGGAGAACCTGGGTGACGACAACATCCACTTCAGCTCTCGGGAACAGCAGCTGATCACCGACAGCGACGAGCGCTTCGAGGCCCACACGCCCACCTCCACGGGGTCCCAGGAGAGCCTGTGGTCACCCATTGGACCGAACGAACGGGCCAAGGGCGAGCTGGTGTTCGTCGGTGTCAGCGCCGACGAGGACCCCGCCGTCCTGGAGCTCACCCACGACGCCGACGCCCCGCCCACCCCCGTCGAGGTCGACGCGGTCCTCGAGTAGGACTCCGTCGCGAGGGCCCAGCGACGAACGGGCCCCGGCACACCTTCCGTGTGCCGGGACCCGTCGCTTCGCGGGAGGGAGCCGTTGGCAGCCGGGGTGACCGCCCCGGGCTGGTCCTACCGCCCTGGGAGGCGGCCCTACCCCGCTCGCTCTACTCCCACTCGATGGTGCCCGGGGGCTTGCTGGTCACGTCCAGCGTCACGCGGTTGATCTCGCGTACCTCGTTGGTGATCCGGTTGGAGATGCGGGCGAGCACCTCGTACGGAACGCGCGACCAGTCCGCGGTCATCGCGTCCTCGCTGCTGACCGGCCGCAGCACCACGGGGTGGCCGTAGGTGCGGCCGTCGCCCTGAACTCCCACAGAACGCACGTCGGCGAGCAGGACGACCGGGCACTGCCAGATGTCGCGGTCCAGGCCCGCGCGGGTCAGCTCCTCGCGGGCGATCGCGTCGGCCTCGCGCAGGATCTCCAGGCGCTCCCGGTTCACCGAGCCGATGATCCGGATACCGAGCCCCGGGCCGGGGAAGGGCTGGCGCCACACCATCTCGGGCGGCAGGCCCAGCTCCTCGCCGACCTTGCGCACCTCGTCCTTGAAGAGCTCGCGCAGCGGCTCCACCAGGGTGAACTGGAGGTCCTCGGGCAGCCCGCCCACGTTGTGGTGCGACTTGATGTTCGCGGTGCCGGTGCCGCCACCGGACTCGACGACGTCCGGGTACAGGGTGCCCTGGACCAGGTACTCGACCTCGGCGCCCTCGCCGCTCTCCGCCACGACCTCGCGGGCCGCCTGCTCGAAGACGCGGATGAACTCGCGGCCGATGATCTTGCGCTTCTCCTCGGGGTCTCCGACCCCGGCCAGCGCGGCCAGGAAGCGCTCCTCGGCGTCGACGACCTTCAGCTTGGCTCCGGTGATCGCGACGAAGTCCTTCTCGACCTGCTCGGCCTCGCCCTTGCGGAGCAGGCCGTGGTCGACGAACACACAGGTGAGCTGATCGCCGACGGCGCGCTGCACCAGGGCGCCGGCCACGGCGGAGTCGACACCGCCGCTCAGCGCGCAGATGACGCGCTTGTCGCCGATCTGCCCGCGGATGCGCTCCAGCTGCTCCTCGACGATGTTGAACATCGTCCAGGTCGGGCGGCACCCGGCGCCCTCGTAGAGGAATCGGCGCATCAGGTCCTGGCCGTGCTCGGTGTGCATGACCTCGGGGTGGAACTGCACGCCGAACAGGCCGCGGCCGGTGTCCTCGAAGGCGGCGACCGGGGCACCCGCGGTGCTGGCGGTGCTCTTGAAGCCGTCGGGGGCCTGGACCACGGAGTCGCCGTGCGACATCCACACGCTCAGGTCCTCGGGCAGCCCCTCGAACAGGACGGAGTCGATGTCGGCCGACAGCTCGGTGCGGCCGAACTCACTCAGGTCGGTCTTGTCCACGACCCCGCCCAGGGCGCGGGTCATGGCCTGGAAGCCGTAGCAGATACCGAAGGTCGGGACCCCGGTCTGGAAGAGCTCGGCACCCACGCTGGGGGCGCCCTCGGCGTACACCGAGGAAGGGCCGCCGGAGAGGATGATGGCCTTGGGTTTCTTGGCGAGCATCTCCTCGACGGGCATGGTCGAGGGCACGATCTCGCTGTGCACGTGGCATTCCCGTACCCGTCGCGCGATCAGCTGCGCGTACTGCGCACCGAAGTCGACGACGAGGACGGTGTCGAACGTGCTGTCAGCACCAACGGACACGACGGAGGACCTTCCGCAGATAAATGGGATGTCCGTCCAGTCTAAGGCGTGGGCGGCAGGTAGTTGCCGTAGTCGGGGCGTTGGGGGGGACGTGCGGAACCGCACGCGGGTTAGCCCGCGAATCAGCCCGCGAAGCCGCCCGGGTTGGCGGACTGCCAGCGCCAGGCGTCCCGGCAGGCGTCGTCCACGGTCAACACGGCCTTCCAGTCCAGGTCGCGGATGGCGGCGGCCGGGTCGGCGTAGCAGACGGCGATGTCGCCGGGGCGCCGGTCGACGACCTCGTACGGGATGGGTGTGCCGGTGGCCCGTTCGAAGGCGCGCAGGCTCTCCAGGACCGAGGTGCCCTGTCCGGTGCCGAGGTTGTAGACGCGGTGCCCGGAGGCGTCGGCGAGGTGGTCCACGGCGGCCAGGTGGCCGCGGGCGAGGTCCACCACATGCAGGTAGTCGCGCACGCCGGTGCCGTCCGGGGTTTCGTAGTCGTCGCCGAACACGTTGAGCCGCTCGCGGCGGCCGGCGGCCACCTGCGCGATGTAGGGGAAGAGGTTGTTGGGAACGCCCTGGGGATCCTCACCGATCAGGCCGCTGGGGTGGGCGCCGATGGGGTTGAAGTAGCGCAGGGAGACGATGCTCCAGCGCTGGTCCGCGGTGGCCAGGTCGTCCAGGATCCCCTCGGCGAACAGCTTGGTGCTGCCGTAGGGGTTGGTGGCCGACAGCCCGGAGTCCTCGGTGATGGGCACGCGCTCGGGGTCGCCGTAGACGGTGGCCGAGGAGCTGAGGACGAGGTCGCGTACCCCGGCGGCGTCCATGGTCTCGCACAGGGTCAGCAGCGCGTCGAGGTTGTTGCGGTAGTAGCGCAGCGGCTGCTCGGTGGACTCGCCCACGGCCTTGAGCCCGGCCAGGTGGATGACCGCGTCGATGCCGTGCCGTTCGAAGACCTCGCGCATCGCGCCGGGGTCAGCGCAGTCCACCTGGTGGAAGGCGACCTTGCGGCCGGTGATCCGCTCCACCCGGCGCAGGGACTCCTCGTGGCTGTTGACGAGCGAGTCGGCCACCACGACCTCGTGACCGGCCTGGAGGAGTTCGACGGCGGTGTGGGAGCCGATGTACCCGGCGCCACCGGTGAGCAGTACGTGCATCGATCGAATCCCTGTGGGTGTACGGTGCTGACCACCCCAGGATAGGCGCCCTCGCCCCCGCCGCAGGGTGAGCCGCGCCACCGCCTCGGGACCGGCACCGTTGCCTTAGGGCGTTCGGGGTTGCTCCGTTGGGTTGGGCTGGTCTCGTGTGACGGGGTTCATTGTTGGTGGGGATAGTCGCTCTATGGCTGAGGTTCCTTGTTGGTGCGGGTTCCCTCCTTTCCCGCCGCCCGATTGTGGCCGTCTCCGCTGCGCGCCTCAAGGTCGTCGCCATCGAGCGCTTCGCGCGTCAACGGCGCTCCACCTTGACCCGCTCCGCTACGACGGCGGGTTGGCGGCTA